>CAMNLO010000085.1 GCA_946543095.1 uncultured bacterium | reverse complement strand
CGTAGAGCGCGGAAAGATATTCGTCCATCTTTTCCTTCATGGCATCGGGCAGACGAAACTCCCGGACAAATCCGATCAGGTCTCCCTCTTCATTCTTCTGCCGGAACTCCTCCACATACTTCTGAAGCTCCTCTGCTCCGTCAAAGAGCTCCTCCGCAGCCTCTGTGGGAGATTCCTTAAACTTGTCAAACAGCCACTGAAGCCTGCCTTCTTCCTCTTTCAGCTCCTCAAGCTTCTCTTCGGCCTTCTGCTCATCCTCCTGCAGCTTCTTCAGGGTCCGGGAGCCTTTCTCCTGCTTTTTTTCGCTTATAGTCTGTTCCCGGACACCCTATTTCTGAAGGTTTTTCTGCCGCTCCTTCGTCTGTTCCGTCCGGACAGACACCTGTTCCTTCTGTTTCCTTTTCTGCAGTAATTCTTCCATAGGCAACCCTCTTTCCCGGTCTTTTGTTTACGCGGACCGCCGGCATCCGCAGGCTTACTACAGGTTCTGTATGTTTGACCTCACGAATCTTCCTCTTCGCTCTCTACTGCGGGCAGCGAAAAAATAAATTCCATACGGAGTTTGACCTCACGAATCTTCTTCCTCGCTCTCTACTGCGGGCAGGGAGAATATAAACTCCGTTCCGACACCCTCCGTGCTGATCACATTGATATGCTCGTTATGGGCCTGGATGATCTCCTTTGTGATGGATAAGCCAAGCCCCGTGCCCTTCTTATCCTTCCCCCTGGACAGGTCCGTCTTGTAAAACCGCTCCCAGACCTTGGGCAGATCCTCCTTGGGGATTCCGATGCCCGTGTCCTTCACGGACACAAAAAGCTTTCCCCCCTTCTGTGTGGTCTCGATGCGGATCTCTCCTTCCGCCGGCGTGAACTTCACGGCATTGTCCAGCAGATTGTAGAGCACCTGCTCGATCTTCGCCTTGTCCGCGTTCACGAGAAAGCTCTCGTCGGTTAAGGTCAGCTGGACCTTCACTCCCTTCTCCCGGCATCGCCCCTCAAAAACACTGACCACGGACTTTAAGGTCTCGTTGATATCGTAGTTCTCCCGCTCCAGAAGCACTCCGGAAATGTTCAGGTTGTTCAGGGTCAGCAGGGAATTGGTGAGCTTCGTCAGGCGTTCCGTCTCGTTCAACAGGATCCCGATGTATTTTTTATAATTCTCCTCCGGGATCGTACCGTCCTGCATGGCGGTCAGATACCCTCTTATGGAGGTTAAGGGTGAGCGGAAATCATGGGACACATTGGCGATGAACTTCTTCTGATTGTCCTCGCTTCTGGCCACCCGCCCCGCCATAAAGCTGATGGAGGCCGCCAGATATCCCAGCTCGTCGTCGGATTCCACGTCAATGTCATAATGCATATTGCCGTCGGCATACTGCTCTGTGGCGGCGGTGATCCGCTGCAGGGGGATGTAGATGATCCCCGTGAAAAACAGCAGAATGATCAGCGAGAGCAGAAGCATGATGAAGAACAGGATATAGGACAGCTTCAGATACTCGTTGACCCTTGCAAGGAGCTTCGCGTAATCATAATGGATCACCACATAGCCCTGGACCTTGTAATTCGCCGTGACAGGCGAGAGCACCGTCAGTACTGGGGTCTGAAAGGATCCGAAAAAGTCTCCCACGGTATAATAGGAGCCGCTGGATAAGGATGGGTCAAAGCCCTTTATCACCACCGGTTCGTCCACATTCAGCACATTTCTGGAATCCAGCACCATCCGTCCCGAAGGATTGATGATCCAGATGGCGGCGTCCAGATAGGCATCCATCGCAATAAGCTCCCGGCGTACCGTATCAAGCGAAAGCTTGCTGCGGTACAGCTCGGAAGCATATGTCTGGGACAGGAGGTTCGCCTCCCTGTAGAGCATATTGGCCTCTTCCTTCACCATCTGCTTCTCCGTCAGCATGTAAATGTATGTCGCCACCACGAAGAAGCCGAAGAGGCCAAAGATCACATAGCCCAGTAAAAACTTGAAATACAGTGTTTTTTTCATCCGGCCCGAATGTCCGGCTGTTTAACGGCTTAAGAACCTGGCGGGAGGCGGCAGCGGCACCGGTTTGGACATCATACCTCCCGGCACCTCGGAACGGTAATAGAGATCCCATTTGTCCATATGGTCAAAGACCGCCGTCAGATACTCCATATATCCCTGGGCCCAGTAGTCCACGGCATAAAACCTGGCCCTTTCGTCATCGTAGAAGATCGTGTTGAAGGGCCAGCCTTTTCTGATCTCGTCAGTGAGCCGCAGAGCCCCTTTGCACTCCTCCATGATATGGGCAAGCTCCGTCCTCAGATCCTTGTCCATATAGATGGAAGGATCTCCCCCGCCCTGGATGACCTTCTTAAGGGCCGGCCTCTCCGCAAGGCCCGCACCCCAGCTGTCAATATCCTGTTCAACACTCTCCATGGCCTTTCTTCTGGTGAGCTGCTCAAATTCTCCCTTGCCGCAGGCCGCCAGAAAATCCCTTGTCTTGTAGGTCACATCCGTCCAGTTATAATCCTTTGTCGTTGCAGCGACTATCATGGACACATCCCGGATGCGCTCCTTCCCCTGGACCATAGCTTTTTTCTTCTGCTTCTCATCATTTACCACGGTCGGCGAAAAATAAAACTCTACAGCTGACCCGAGGATCGTCTTGGAATCACGGTGTGCCTTTGCCTCCTCCCTGGAATTTCCCGGGGCGTACTGCCCCAGTGAGATGGTCAGTGCCTCGTCCGCCACGTCCCTGCAATAGGTCTTGTCTTCCCTGAGATCCTCCGTAAAGCTTCCATACATCTGGGACTGCAGCCTGTACTTGAGCCATTCCTCTTTCTTTTCCTGAGTATCGTATTTCTGCCGGTATTCTGCCTCTCTGGCTTTTTTCAGCCTCTCCACATCCGTCCTTGCCTGCCGCCTTTCCGCACTGCTGACCCCGTGAACGACCTTGTTGAGACCTGAAAGATTCGCCTTTTTCTCCAGCTTCTTTTCCGCGGCCGGAGCTTCATCGGCAATGGCCTTGTATTCCGGGGAAATGTTTGAGATCAGATGGCCGAAGGTGGGATCCATCATGGACATCTGGGCCATGCGCATGCGGAAATCCCTGAGGAACATCTTGTTGGCTTCCTCTTTTTTGGTGATCTGTTTTTCGTAGCTCTCCAGTTCACTGAAGGTGATGATCCCTTTGTGGAGAAAGCCGGAGTTTTCCTGCATGTACGAGGATACGCCTGTCTTGAGGTATTCCTCCACACGTTTCACGGCACCCCTGCGGCGTTCCTCTTCCTTTTGCTGCTCCCGCCGGGCAGTCTCCTGCTCCCGCTCCTCAATCTGCTGTCTTTCCCATTCCTCTGCATCAAATATTTCCATATCTACCTCCATGCCGCTTTAGCGGCAGCCCGAAGGATATTTGCGAATGCTGATATCCTGACGGGAACAGTGTGATGTTTTCTCTCTTAATAGCCCAGGCACCGGACCCTGTGCTTCGGTATGGCAGGCAGTGTATCCGGAGCCATTTTTGCTTTCTGCTCGTCTGATGCGGAAAAGTATTTATCCCAGGCGCAGATGTGATTCATGATCCCGCCAAGATACTCCATATAGCCGCTTGTCCAGCGCCTCAGGCTGTCAAACTGCGCCTTCTCCTCCTCCGAAAGGAGCTTTCCGTAGGCCCAGCCGGTCTCCACACAGTCGATCAGGGCCTCCACGCCTCTGCACTCCTGATACAGATCGCTGATCTCTTCCCGAAAGGCATCATCCAGATAGACCGCCGGATCTCCCTTGGCCTCATCCAGCTTCATGATCACCTCCCTGTGGCCCAGATGGATCCCCCAGGTGTCGATGTCCTTCCGGACCTGTTCGATGGACTCCTTCCGCTCCTTGTCCTCCATCTTGCCCTCTCCGCAGGCATAGAGGACCTCCCTGGTCTTATAGACCACATCCCTCCAGTCAACATGGCCGTTTACACGTTCCAGTTTGATCTCTCCGGGATTCACGGCATGTTCGTCGAAATCCCTGGCCTTAATGCCGTGGACCTTGTCCTGAAGCAGCATCGCGCAGCCTCTGACGATGGTCTTTCCCCCGTCCTTGTACACTGTCTTTTCGCTGAAATCCTTCGCATGCTGAAGGATGGATTTGGAGTCGTGCTGGGCCGTCTCATAGCCCCTGGGAACGTATTTTTCCTTCTGGACGGCGAAGGCTTCCTCTGTGATCTCACTGCAGAAATCGTCCTGCCCGGTGAACTCGTCCGCAAGGGTCTGATAATCTCTCAGCTTCTTTTCGCTTTTCTTCTGCGCCCAGGCGTCCTTCCTGTCCTTCGTGTCGAATTTTGCTCTCTGCTTTGCCTGTCTGGCAAGCTTTAACTCCTTCAGCTTTTCCTTTGCCTTTGTCTTTTCCCTGGCGGTCACACCGTGCATGACCTTCTCAAGCCCCGAGACATTGGCGGTATAATTCAGCTTTTTCTCCTGTTTCTCCGCTTTTTTTACCAGCTTTTCATACTCCGGGGACACCTCTGAGATGATCTTTCCGAACTTGAGGTCCACCATGGTCATCTCGGTGAGCCTCAGGCGGAAATCCCTGACAAAACGTTTATCCGCCTTCTTTGTCCCCTTGATATGGGCTTCATGCTGTTCCAGCTCCGCGAAGGTGATAATGCCTTTGTGGACAAACCCCGTCTTTTCCTGATAGTAGGACAGGTCTTCCTCGCCCAGGGCTTCTTTGACCTTGCTCAGCTCCCCTTCCCTGCGCCGGGACTCCTCGCGCTCCCTGTCGATCCTTTCGTTGTCGCGGCGGATCCGCTCATTTTCCTTCCTTCTGCGCTCCTCCTGCCGTTCCAGCTCCCTGTGTTCCTCTTCCTGGACTTTCAGCAGCCTTCTGACCTGGCTCTTGGGCATATCCGGAAACAGGGAATAATCAATCTTTTCCATATCGTACCTCCCGTCTGATTCAGATGTGTATGATACACGGATCCCGCCCGATGTCAGATGGCCCGGATGAACCGCAAAACGCAGCCCTGTGCGATCAGGAAAGCCATTCTGACTGTTGACGGCTGTATCATCACATATACACCCCGGTGTAGATCGGCTCCTTCTCCAGCTCCGGGAAAAGCTTCTCCATCAGCTTTTCCGTGTTGGCTCCAAGGGAGGCGGTGGAGATGATCAGATCCTCCCCCAGCTTCTCCGTGATGGCCTTCTTTGCCTCCTGCGCCACTGTAAACAATGCCATGCCGTCGTTTTCATAGGTGTAGGCGTAGGAGATGGAGACCTCCTTCTCCCCCACCTGCTTTGTCAGAAGGATGGCCCGAAGCCTGTCATCCGCGATGTACACTGAGGGCACATCCAGATAGTCCTCCGGCGTGATGGGAAGCTCCATGCCCACCAGCTCATCCTCCAGGGAACTGAAATAGAGATTGATGCCCTTTAAGAGGCGGCTTGTGAGGCCTGAAAGGGCAAATACGTGGTCCTTCCCCTTCACCTTCGGAAGCTCGATCATATCGCTGAGCTTTGCCCGGTAAGAGAAATACTGGGGCTCGTCCGAGAACACATAGCCGCAGTCCGTGAAGAATTTCACCAGCTTTGTGTCCGTGGTGCAGGTGCGGAAGAACTCCGCAAGGCCCAGGTCGATGGTGTCCTGGGTGAATTTCTTCACCATGCGGCTTCCCAGGGTCCTGCCTCTGAACTCTTCCTTCACATACACCCAGTCGATGGACACTTCCCCGGAATACACGGTTGAAAGGATCAGCCCCGCGGGCTTTCCATCCTCAAGAGCGCCGACCGCAAAACCGCTGCCCTTTGTGTAGTCCATGAGATCTCCCTGGTACAGGCCGGTGAACACCGGCAGAAGTTTTTTGTCGGGTAAAACAAACTGGAACATAGCTTTCTCTCCTTTCAACCCCTATATACGCTGTGTGAAAATTTATTCCGTGCCACCCACGAAATAATAAAAAATTTTTTAATTACGCCGTCCTCTGGGAGATCCCCTTGATGTTGCTGAGGGCCCAGTCCTCGTTCACCACCGTGATCACGCTGCCGCAGTAAGGACACTTCGCCGTCTGGTTGATGTCAAGGGCCGCGGAGCAGTGCGGGCAGGAAATGCTCTGCATCTTCTTTGCGGGCTCTGTCTTCACGCCGCTCCTGCGGGAAAGATCCCACTCGTATTCCATGAACTTCTCTTTATTCCGGTCACCGGAGATCACATTGCCCGTGGCGTCATCCAGAGTGTAGGCCACGATCCTGGTGCGGATCCGCACCACCATATGGTCCAGGCCGCCGGACTGGTAGAAGCCTCTGGGCCTGACCTCCAGCACTGCCACCCGCTCGGTGCAGGGCGTCTGGCCGGCTTTTTTCTTCTCCTCCAGCTGTCTTACGCTCTGATTATACAGGGCGTCCGTAAAGTAGGGCTTTAAGCTCTCGATATCCCTGTTATGCCACTGCTCCTGCATCTGCACATAGAGATTGGAGAGATGCTCTGTGAAGGCCGCTTCGTCGAAATCCGGATCCAGTGTCCTGAATTCCTCCATGGACCTTAAATTCTCAGTGGGCTGCGCTCCCGGGGCCACAGGCCTTCCGCCGGAAGAAGCCCCCGGGCCTCTCTTCGACCCGGCAAACAATCCGATCACATACAGAATGGCCGAGATCCCGCCTCCTGCGATCACCAGAAATCCGATGACCGTATAGATGAAGTCAAAAATGGCATCGATGGGACCGCCGCCGGAATCGTCGTCGTAGCTGTCGTAGTAGTCGTCATCGTCGTCATCCCAATCCCAGGAGCTGGAGCTGTCGTCATCATCCCAGTCCCAGGAGGAGCTGCTGTCGGAATCCCAGGAGGAACCGTAGTCCGAATCCCCCGAAAAATCCCCGAAATCAGCCTTCCCCTGAAGGGGCCTTGCCATGGCGAAGAGCACTAAGGCAAGAAGGATAGTATTGATCAGTGAACGCAGCAGTTTTTTCTTCATTACAGACTCCGTATTCAGTCCTCCGGGCTTTCCAGAGAACAATTTTTCAATTTATTATTATATCCGAAAGTGTAGGTGGGATTCAATAACAGAGTTAAGGCAGTATGAGGT
>CAMNLO010000084.1 GCA_946543095.1 uncultured bacterium | reverse complement strand
CGGGCGGCGATCATGCTGTCGCCAAACATCTTTTCCAGCCGGGAAAGCACTGCCGACTGCAGGGTTTTGGTTTTTTTCATCCTTTCCTCCATGTCATATTACCCCCCAAGCTTATTCGCGATGGCCGCTTTGGGAGGACGCCGCAGTTTCAACAGCTCTTCATCCGTGTATTTCTGTCCGGGCTTCGGTTTCGGCGGATACTTGACGGAAAGCCCCAGTCCCTTGATGAATTCGTAGCAGCCCTGGACCATATAATCCGTCAAAGGCGCCTCGCCATAGATGACCTCTCTCTCGGAATTCCAGAACAGATTGTCATAGAGAAACGCGGCGTAATTGTCCACGATATGCTTGTAGAACCCGGCGAAGGTGGCAAAGCCCAGCTCTGCCGCCATATGGTTTAACAGGCTCTCCTTCAGCTGTGCGGTCAGCTTCTTCTGCTTTGATGCGGCCGCTTCCTCCTCCTTTGTCTTCGGCTCCTTGATCTCCTTGCCGTCGAAGAGCTTTGTGCCGTCCTTTGTCAGCCAGGAAAGATCCTCCAGGTTCAGGAATTCATTCACTGTCTTTTTCTGGGAGCTGCGCTTCATCAGGTAATCCGTGACCTTGCCTGCAATGGAAACGGCCAGAGCGCCTCCCGCCAGTGCCACGCCCACTCCTGCGGAGGAAGCCAGGGCCGCCGACATGGAAATGGTATTGGAGAGGAGGGAGAAGCCCGTCCCCACGGCCTGGCGCTTCTTATTGCGGTGGTCCAGCTTTTCCAGGTTGGTGATATAGAGATCCTTTTTCAGATCCTCATCCGTGCCCCTGGCCGTGAGCTTTGTCTTGACGTTACTGAAGCTGTCCAGGGCATTCTTCCGGTGATACTCATGTCTTGCCTGCACCGCGATATCAAAGGCGTCCACGGCAAAGCCGGCGCCGGCCAGCGCCACGCCTGTAAATTTCAGCCCTGTTTTCATTTTGCCCACGGCGGTGGACCAGGTCTGGGAGTTCATCATCACATCCGCCACCTTGCCGGCAAACTTGATATTGGTGACGCCGATGCCGATGGCGCCTGCAGCGGAGAGCACGGATTTTCCGGTCTTTGCCACCGCAAGGCTTTTGTCCAGCGCCGCGATATTCGGATTCTTTAACAGCTTATAGGTGGAGATGATGCCGCCCAGGGCGCCCACAGCGCCGATCACGCCGGTCATGGTTCCCAAAGCGCCTGCGGTGATATTGATCCCGGTGAGGAGGCCGTTCAGATCCACGGACTGGAAATGCTTCAGATCCACAACGGCATTCAGGCCCTCCAGGGTCCCGACGGTCCCGATCTCTTTGGTATAAAACTTGGGGATCAGGCTGATCTTGCTGAGCAGGGTCGTGGTCTGGGCGCCGGCATACAGCAGATCGGATTTCACCTTGCTTGCTTCTTCGGTATATCCTGAGTTCGCTTTCTTTTCCAGGGCCTCCTTCTTTTTTTGATCAGCCAGCTGCTGATCCGCATCCCGGAAGGTCGTATCGATGGTAAGGCCCAGGGCCCGGTCCGCAAGCTTCAGCGCCTCCATGGCCTTTACGGCTTCGTCTATCTTTTCGTTGGCCACTCTTTTTCTGTACCAGCGGGTGGTGAACCAGGAGCTGTCTCTCTTTTCCACGGCTTCCTGACATTCCACCAGCTTCTGATAGGCATCCTGCAGGCATTTGTTTCTGTCCGCTTCCTGCTGGAAGATCGTAATGCTGCTGTCCCGCACCCGCTGTTCTATTTCCGTGAGGGGTCCCTCCGCCGGCTCTACAGGTTCGGGCTTTGTGATGTCTTCTTCGTGATCGGAAGAAAAGCTGGCGTAGCCGCGGATGGCCTCTGCAATGGCCGGATCTTTGACCAGAGCGAAGGCGGCCTCCAGCTTATCCCAGTGGACGTTCATCAATCCGTCGGGCTTCATGGCCTCCCAGATGCGGAAGGTGCTCCTGTCCAGAGCACTTTTGACCCTGGAGAAATCCGGGACATAGCCAAACTGGGAGATGGCGGCATCGGTCAGCTTCGGGGCGGTCAGATGCCCTTTTCTCTCAATGGCCTGGTACATGAAGAGCCGTTCCCTGGCAGAGAGGCTCATGATCTTGCTGATGAAGGGGATCTTATCCTTATGCGTGGCAGCGAGATTCCCCAGATACGCGTCGATCATCCGGACGCCTCTGGACTGTTCATAGGTAAGGCCCTTGTCCAGCTCCTGAGCTTCTATCGCTGCCTCCTCCTCGGTTTTTACCTGGTATTCCTCACTCCCCTGCTGATCCAGAAAATGTGCCTGTTTTCTGGCCTTTGTGAGGACATCTGCGTCCTTGCCGAAGATCTGGCCGTGGGCGGAGCTGTCGGTCAGCCCGAGGGCTTTTAAGACTGCGGGATTCGGCTCCCTGCCGGCATTCTTTTCCTCGAAGTATTCGATCAGGCCGTAATAACGCTCGATCAGCGCGGAGATATCTTTTTTGCGCTTGCCGTCCTTTAAGGAATCCACATAGAGCTCCTTATAGGTGGCAATGGAGAGGGCATAGCCTTTGCTCAGGTTATAGAGCATCCGGGCCTTTTCCTCGGCGCCGAGCACCGGATCCCCCTTCAGGGACTCCTTGAGCTTCCAGAAATCATCCAGGCGCCTGGCAGCGTATATCGCCACGTTATTCCTTTTTTTATGCTCTGTAAAATTGTCCACCACGTAGTGCAGGCTTTTTTCGCCCTGCAAAAGGCTTTGCCGGGTAATGGGGTCCAGCTTCATCTGCCTTAAGATGTGGTTTCGGACCGCGTATGCCCTGGGAGAGACATTATGCGTCTCCGCCGCCAGCTTCATCCTGACGACCTCGGGGCTTTCCTGGATCACCGCCATATCCCTCAGATCATCCAGCTTATCGAAATTGGACATCTCCTGCTTTTTCACCAGCTGTCTTGCTTCCTGCTGATTGAACAGATAGCTGTGCTGATAGGGCTTTGTCAGCCCGGTGAGCTCGCGCATATCCTGCGCGGCGGCCTTTCTTTGAAAGTCTTCTTTTTCGATCTGCGCTTCCTTCCGGTCTTCTTTCAGCGTCTGCGCTTCGCGCAGCTCCTCGCGCAGAGAAGAATGGATATACCCTTCCATCAGCCCTCCTCCAGATTCAGTGCGAGCATATGCTCCAGGACAAGATACTCCTCATCCGGCGGGATGAAGACCCGTAAGAGCCCCTGATAGGTGTCCTCGTCTCCCACCAGGAAATAGAGATCCATGTTTTCTCCCAGCTCCTGTTTCGCAGATTCAATGCAGGAGGAGAAAAGCTCCAGAAAGACATTGCTCTGTTTTGCGAGATCATCCAGATAGACCCCGGAAACAAACAGGGTGTCCTCATCCAGCGCGGAAGCCGTCAGCGCCGCGCTGATCCGTTTGCCGTCCAGATAGAACCGGGAATAGCGATGATCGGATTCCTTCAGAGAGGCTTCGGTCTTGCCCTTGTCCTTTAAGAATTCCCGGACTCTTTTTTCGCCGGCTTCCTTCAGGGATGCCACCGGCGGCAGCCGGTTCAGATTCGCCATGATCAGCTGCATGGACTGGGCCCGCTCCAGATCTGTCAGATGATAATACAACAGCCTGTCCGTCAGGTTCAGGGGGAGAAAGCCTCTCTTTTTCAGGAATGCATGATATTCCAGGGCATATTCCGGCTGCAGCTGGATCTTTGACAAAACTGCCCGGATCCCCATTTCCTTCAGGCGCTCCCCGCATGCCCTGATCAGCTGGGCACTTCTGCCCTGCCCTCTGTAATCCGGCGCAGTATAGAGATATTCCAGATAAATATCCCGGGCATCCCCCTCCGGCAGATGGGAAAACACGGCATAGCAGGCAAGCTGCTCTTCCTCAAAGCCGCCGAAGAGGATCGTTTCATAACGGGGATCCTTAAGCAGCTGGCAGATATGCCGGGGCGCCGTCAGGGAAAGCAGTTCTTCTTCTATTGCAATGACTTTAAACTCCATATGACCCGATGATCTCCTGAAGTGTGTGAACATTCAATTCCGCGACGGAAAGGGATAAGGCGGCGCACATATCCGCCTCCGCAAGGAGCTCCTTCTCTGTCCGGCTTTCATCCACGGGCAGCTGAAAGGTATACTCCACGCCGGCACTCAGCGGATCGAAGGCGAAGGCTCCGAAGGGGAGGGGGGGATTGAGCAGGGCGATCTCCGTGCAGATGGGGAGCACCGCGTCATCCGGAAGGTCTTCCCCCAGGATCAGCCTGCAGATAAACAGCGGCATGCCGGAGTCTTCACTGAAATAGAACAGGCCCTGCACCTCCTCCGACAGCCTGCCGAAGCTTCGATGAAGGGTGACGAGCACGTCCGTGTCGGCCTTTCCGGAGTCTTTTGTTACGAGGACGGCCTCTTCATGACCGTTTTCCACAAAACTGTCCCGCAGGGATCGCAGGATCTGAAGTGTATCCATTGGCTCCTCCTATAGATGTTTGATCTCATCAGATATGTACGTTTATTATAGAATTTATCCGTGCCTTATTCAATCTATTGTTCTGCCGTGTGCAGTAACCCGCTGCGGCATACTGCCATTCCGGGCCGGCTTTTCAGGCGGTAAAACCGGTCCTGCAGCCGGGGTTTATGGCTATCCCTCGCGGCATTGCGCGGGGGTGGCCGTGAATCGGAGCTACGGCACCCCGGCTCTCTGCCGGATACGCGCTGCGGTGTCGATGACAATCAGGGTGTCGGGTTTTAACCTGCGCAGCACCTCCGCCATGTAATTCTGCGGGATGGCTACGCAGCCTGCGGTATAGCTGTTTTTGGAATAGCAGTGCAGAAACAGGGCAGACCCTCTGCCGGGGGTGCGCTCCGTGTTAAAGCCCATGTCGAGACAATACTGATAGGGGATGGTATAGTCGATGAGATGCTCGGAATCATTGGGGTCGAAATCGGTAGTATCCCGGGTGGAGACAAAGGTATTGTAGTAGGGGGAATCGTTGTTGCCGGCCCAGTAGTGGGTCTCGTCCACCTTTGTGTAGCCCATGGGGCAGCCGGGATCATCGGCGATGCCGAAGGCCATGGTGTAGTGGAAAACGCCGGTGGGGGTGGTCTTGTCCCCCTGCTTTCGATTGTCGTTCATGCCGTTTTTTCCGATGTAGGCGGGTGTGGTGAACACCTGGGTCCACTGCCCCGCGCTGTCTTTCTCATAAAGCCCGAACTCCGCGTTGGAGCCTTCTGTCCCCGCCACCAGCATGACCTGGGAAACACCGGACACGGCGGAGGCGCCGGAAAGCCATTCTGCGGCATTTGCCAGGGGAGCGCTAAGATCCTCTGTGGTAAGGGCCTCCGGATCCCCTTCCGGGGGAAGCTCTTCCGCAGGAGTGCCTTCGGGGGCTGCCGCAGCATTCGCATAGGCCTTTGACTGCTGAATGCAGACCGCGTTCACGGGGAAATCAAAATAGGTGTCGGGGCAGGGTTCGTTTACAAGAGTAAAATGCCACCACTCCGAGGAGATGCCCTTAAAACCGTGACCGGTCATGGCGGTCCTTAACAGGGCGCGGTTTGCGGTCTGCTCCGCTGTAAGGCCCTCAGTCCTTCCGGCAGCGGAGATGCCGCCGAAGAGATCGAAGGTCCCGCCCATATCCAGCTCCTGCCCCGTGGAGGCATTGCAGACAGTTAAGTCCAGGGCGCTCCCCCGGCTGTGGCCGGAGCGTTTGGCCACATACCCTTCCGCAAAGATCGCGTTTTTTTCCATATCCGGGTAGAAGAAGGCCTTCATCCGCTGATCCTTTTCCTCGCCCCATGCCACAAACCGGGAAACCGCCCTGGCGGGACGATAGGCGTCATAGATCTTTAACGTATAGCCCTGCCGCATCAGCTCGTCGTTTACGTCCTTTAAGGCGGATGCTGCCTCCTTTGTGGCAAGGAGGATGGGATCCTCATAGCCCGTGATCCGCTCTCCCACGAAATTGTGTTCGGAATGATACCGGGGTTCGATGAGGATGCCGGGAATGGCGTCGGAAAGGCTTACAAAGCCGGATGCCTGGCGCAGCTCCGTTTCGGAGAAGGAGGAGGTGCGGGCCGCGGCGGAAAAATTGTCCGTGAAGAGATCCCGCAGAACAGCTTCCGCGGAAAGCTCCCGGTAGCCTTCGGGATCGGAGAAGGCCGAGGCGGTGTCCCAGGAGAACACGCCTCCCTCCGAGAAGGAGAAGTAGGTCTCCGGCTGCTTTAAGGTCACGGGGTAGCGGGAATACCAGTCCGGATAATATGTCTGCATGTAGTGATCCGCAAGCCGGAAGGCTTCGCAGCTTTCCCGGTAGCCCACGGCCCCCAGCTGCACCCCGCCGCCGGGAGCGCCGCTTCTGCTCTCGGTGGGACTGGAATGAAGGATCACGATGCTGCCGTCGGAGCAGGCCCCGAGAGCGGTCCAGACATGACCCTTGATGCTTACGATATCTCCGGGGCGGACAGCTTTTTCCGGGGGATAGGCCGGAAAATCCGTCTTCTGCCGATAGCTTCCAAGGCCCAGATCCGCCAGGTGTTTTGCAAAGTCCGCGGCCTTCACCACAAAGCCCTCGTTCCCGTTTTCGGTGTACAGGGTGTTGTAGACAGCCCAGCCCAGAAAGCCGGAGCAGTCCGCGCCGGCATAATACCAGGTGTTCACTCCTTCCGTGGGGTAATAGCCCTTTTCTTTATCCTTATAGTCAAAGGAGGCGTCCTGTTCCTCGAAGAATTCCGTCCAGGAGGCGGGGATGCCGATGGAGCGGGCTTCGTCGGAGGCGCCGGTGTCCTCGTAGTTCCAGCCGCCTCCGTAGATATAGAGGGCATGGCCCGTGACGGAAAGCTCTGCGGAGAGGAAGTTTTTGATGGTGTTCAGTCCGGGGGTATAGGAAATGGGGCCTGCGGAGATGACAGGGGAAGCGTCGGTTTGTTCAGGGGCAGCCTCCTGTTCCGGAGTGATATCCAAAGCCTGTTCGCCCTCCTCCGGCCCCGGGGCATCAAACCCCGGGATGGGCTCCGCAATGGAAAGGGGCTGCTCTGCCTCTTCTTTTGCGGGGGCCTTCCCGCAGGAGCACAAAAGCAGGCAGGCGGCCAGCAATATGGAAAAAGCAGTGAGCCGAAGCCATGAAATCCGGCCGTGCTTGCACGAGCCG
>CAMNLO010000083.1 GCA_946543095.1 uncultured bacterium | reverse complement strand
GAACACAAAAGCGCCAAGAATGACCATTGCCCCCATGGAAATGACGGCAAAGGCGGGAAACGTGTTGATCCCCAGCAAAATCGGAATGATCTGCAAAAGGGAGCAGACACAGTCGAATATCAGATAGATCACATAGTCATCCAGCCTGAGCCTGGTGATCTCCCCTGCCAGGATCGTGCCCATGGCAAGAAACACGAAGGTCCCGGGGATCACAAAGGCAGAGCCCCAGTTAATGCCGGGAGTCAGGATATCGATGACCAGCACCAAAGCCATACAGATATAGGCCTGGACTGTTATGAGCCGCAGCAGATTGGTCCTGTAGAACAGGGCAACGGCGATATCCAAAAGGATCAGGGGCACCGCCAGGATCATCACGTTCAGCACCAGATTCCATCCGATAAAGAAGGCGATGATCAGAAACACCACCTCCAGGATTACCCCGGTGAAGGCCGCGATCCTGAAAAAGGACACGATGCTCCGCTTTGCGGGCTTCACCTTGGGAAAACATCCGTCCTCCGGCTCCCCCGTCAGCTTTCCCTGGCAAAGCGGACAGCAGACCTTGTCTCCTCTGATCTTTATCCTGCATTTTCCGCAATACAGCATATCCCGCTTCCCTCTTACACCCTGTCAAAATCATTGGTGGCAAGCTCCACCTCAAGTCCCATTTCCGTCAGCTTCCGGAAGAGGTTCATCAAAACCTGATGGTCCTCGTACACGGAGACTGCCCCGAAGCTCATCCTGTCCTCAAAGGTCACCACGCACAGCTGCACATTAAAGCTGCACATAAAGCCGGAGAAATGATCGATATACTGCGCCGCTTCCTTCGGCAGCTCCACCTTCCCCACATTGGAGAGTGTGGAGGTGGTGCCCCTTCTGGTGCGTCCGGTGTAATACTGGATCCCCAGGTCCTTGATGAACAGCGGCAGCATCTTGATAAAGGCCATATGCTTCAGCTCGGAATAGCTGTTCATGTTATTCTGGATATTGTCCTTTGTCAGCTGCTCCGCAAAGGAATCCTTCACGCTCTTCACCAGGGTCCCGAAATCCCCGTCATAGGTGGAGGGATCAAAGCCGATGGTGATGGCTCCGAAGAAATTCCTGGTGGTGGCGGAAGGGAAAAACTGCCTTAGATTCACGGGAACGCTGATCACGATGGGCTTCTTCCGGTCCTGCAGGCTCATGGAGGCCATCACCGCCTCGATATACAGCGCCACAATGAACACTCCCGCCGTGGTATGTCTCTCCTTTGCCAGGGCGAGGAAGGCCTTTGCGGACACAATGCCCTCCACCAGGCGGCTCTGCATGTTTTCATCCTGGGGGCTTTTGATCTGGTATGCCTTCACCTTCATCCAGCGGTTCAACTGGCTTCTCTGGGGCTGTTTGGAATAGAAATGTCTAAAGGCGTCGTCCTCCTGCTCGGCAATGGAGGAAATATCCCCCTCCAGCTCTCCCTGAGGGGTACCCTTTGTAATGGAAAGATAGGTCAGGATCAGACGTCTGAAAAACAGAAAGGCTCCCGTTCCGTCAGAGAGCACATGAAACATCTCCAGATTGATCCTGCGTTCGAAATAAAAGACCCGGTACAGGAGATTCCTTCTGCCGGGAACATACAGGGGAGCCAGCGCTTCCCGGTTTTCCTTCTCTACGATCACACGCTTGTCCGTGCCGTCCAGATAGTACCAGAAAAGCCCCTTCCTTAAATATACATTAAAATGGGGAAAGCCCTCGGCTGTCAGATCCAGGGCCTCCTGCAGCACGGCGGGATCCACCTGCTCCTTCAGCTCGCAGACCACCCGGAAGACCCTGGTGTCCGCCCCTCTGGCGGTGGCGGGAACAATGGTGGCGGCATTATCCAGCCGGTACCACTTTTTATTCCCGTCCTTGCGGCTCTTATTTATAGTTCCCCTATTCAAACTTGTTCCTGTATGCCAGAATGGCGGAAACGGTTTTGGAATCCATAAGCTTCCCGCGATAGATCATGTCCACCAGCTTGTCCAACGGATGTGCCTCCACATGGAGGAATTCGTCCGGGTCCAGATGCTGCTTCCCCGGGACCAGATCCGTTGCCAGATAGATATCGATCCTTTCATTGCAAAAGGCCACCGTGGTGTTGATCTTTAAGAGCAGTTCCATTTTGCCGGCCCGGTAGCCGGTCTCCTCCTCCAGCTCCCGTTTCGCCGCGGTGCGCCTTCTTTCGTTTTTATTCTTCAGGCCCCCGGCAGGGATCTCCAGCGCATACCGGTCCAGTGCGTTGCGGTACTGGCGGACCATCAGGATCCTGCCGTCGGGCAGCACCGGAAGCGCGGCGGCAGCGCCCTTGTGGTCGATGAGATCCCACTTGGACACGGACCCGTCCGGCAATTCGATATCATCCTGGTAGTAATCCAGGATACTTCCCTTCGCAATGAGATGACGCCCGATGCGTCTGTATTCTTCCGATGCCAATTCAGTCTTCCTCGGACCCGCCGCTTTCTTCCGCAGCCACCGCAGAGAGGACGGAGCTCACCGCTGCCGCCACCACCGCTGCCACGATGACGATCAAAAGTCCGCCTGCCAGTAACAGGAATCCGCCTGCTTCCATGCTTTCCTCCATCATTGAAATATTATGTCAACCAATTGCATGATGTTGTCTTAATTATACCCGATGCAATTGTTTTCTTCAACTTATGAGATACGGATCCTTTCCCCCTATTTCCCCAGCAGCTTCTCCACACTCACCAGCTTCACCACCAGGCAGAAGAGCTCCGCTGCTTCCTGCAGTTCATCCAGCTCCGGATAGGTGGGGGCGATACGGATATTGGAATCTTTGGGATCCTTCTTATAGGGGAAGGTGGCTCCGGCGCCGGTCAAAGTCACCCCTGCTTCCTTGCAGCGGCCCACGATCTTCCTGGCGCAGCCCTCCAGGGCTTCAAAGGAAATGAAATAGCCACCTTTGGGATTGGTCCACTCTCCGATGCCAAGGCCCGTCAGCTCCCTGTCCAGGATCTCCAGCACCTTCTGGAACTTGGGGCGGATGATTTCCGCGTGCTTTTTCATGTGCAGGCGGATGCCGTAGCTGTTTTTGAAATAATAGGCGTGGCGCAGCTGATTCAGCTTATCGTAGCTGATGATCTGTATGGTCATATAGGACTGGATCCACTCTCTGTTCTTCCTGGAGCTGGCAACACCTGCGATGCCGGCGCCTGCGAAGCTGATCTTGGAGGTGGAGCAGAACTCGAAGAACAGATCCGGATTCCCCTGCTTCTCGCATTCCTCATAGATGTTCAGAAGCGAATCCCTGTTCTTTTTATCATAGAGATGGTGGACCGCATAGGCATTGTCCCAGTAGATCCTGAAATCCTCGGCGGCCGGCTTTAAGGAAGCGAAGCGCCTCACCGTCTCATCGGAATAGGTGATGCCCTGGGGATTGGAATACTGGGGCACACACCAGATCCCCTTTACCATGTCGTCCTCATAGACATATTTCTCCACCAGATCCATATCCGGCCCGTCGGGGGTCATGGGGATATTGATCATCTCGATGCCGTGGAATTCCGTGATGGCGAAATGCCTGTCGTAGCCGGGCACCGGGCATAAGAACTTGACCTTTCCCTCCAGCTTCATCCAGGGGGTGGAGCCGCAGACTCCGTGGAGCACGGAATGGGCCACCATATCATACATGATGGGCAGGGATGCGTTTCCCATGACGATCATCATCTCCTCGGGAACCCCGATGAGATCCCCCAAAAGCTTCTTGGCTTCCGGGATGCCGGTGAGGGCGCCGTAATTGCGGCAGTCCATCCCGTTGGCGGAAATATAATGATCCCTGGAAGAGGCGGCGTCCAAAAGCCCCATGCAGATATCCATCTGCTCGGAAGAGGGCTTCCCTCTGGACATATCCAGCTTCAGTCCTCTGGCGCAGAACTCCTCGAATTCGTTTTCCAGCTGTTCAAATGCAGCTTCCAGCTCGCTCTTGCTCATCTCCTGATAGGGTTTCATATTCTCCTCCATAGCGTATGTGATTGTACCTTTGTATACAAAATCCTGACCATTCTACACCACTCCGAAAAGATTATCAAGTTTCACTGCCGCGATCCGCCGCGATCCTTGCATGGGCCCCGCAATAAAAAGCGGTGCCCTTTCGGACACCGCCTTCCACTCATTTTGCGTAATCGATCACTCTGCTCTCCCGGATCAGATTCACCTTGATCTGCCCAGGATATTCCATTTCCGCTTCGATCTGCTTGGAAATATTCCTGGCCAGGATGACCATGTCTGCATCCGAGATCTGTTCCGGTACTACCATTACACGAATCTCTCTCCCCGCTTGAATGGCAAAGGACTTTTCGACACCATTGAAATTGTTTGCGATCTCTTCCAGCTGCTTTAATCTGGTTGTGTAGGTCTCTAAGGTCTCCCTTCTCGCGCCCGGTCTTGCTGCGGAGATCGTGTCCGCGGCCTGCACAAGGCAGGCGATCAGGGACGTGGGCTCCACATCTCCGTGGTGGGATTCCACCGCATTGATGACTACAGCGTTTTCCTTATACCGCTTGCAGAGCTCGCTTCCCAGCTGAATGTGGGAGCCTTCTGCGCCCTGGTCATGATCCACGGACTTGCCGATATCATGCAGGAGTCCTGCGCGTTTCGCAAGCCTGACATCCAGCCCCAGCTCTGCAGCCAGAAGGCCCGTCAGGTGCGCCACCTCGATGGAGTGCTTCAGGCAGTTCTGCCCGTAGCTTGTGCGGTATTTCATTTTTCCAAGGAGCTTGACCAGTTCAGGATGGATCCCGTGCACTCCAACCTCAAGAACGGCGTTCTCGCCTTCCTCCTTGATGATGGAATCCACTTCCTTTCTGGCCTTTTCAACCATCTCTTCGATTCTGGCGGGATGGATACGGCCGTCCACGATGAGCTTTTCCAGTGCGATCCTTGCCACTTCCCTGCGGATGGGATCGAACCCGGAAAGAATCACTGCCTCCGGCGTGTCATCGATGATCAGATCCACACCGGTCATTGTTTCCAACGTTCGGATATTTCTACCCTCACGTCCGATAATCCTGCCCTTCATTTCATCGCTGGGCAGCTGCACCACGGAAATGGTGGACTCGGATACATGGTCCGCAGCACATCTCTGGATGGCATTGACCACATATTCCTTGGCCTTTTTGTCCGCTTCTTCCTTCGCCCTGGTCTCTAATTCCTTGATCAGGATCGCCGTTTCGTGCTTGACATCGTCTTCAACAATTTTCAATAAGTACTCTTTTGCCTGTTCGGAGGTTAACCCGGAGATTCGTTCGAGTTCCTTCAGCCTTTGCTCGTTCAGCTTCGCCACTTCTTCCTGCGTTTTCCGAAGCTCTGCTTCCTTCGCAGTCAGGTTGGCTTCCTTCTTCTCGAGCTGGTCGGCCTTCTTATCGACGTTATCCTCTTTCTGCTGGACCCTTCGCTCGTTCTTCTGAGCTTCCGCGCGTCTTTCCTTGATTTCCTTCTCCAGCTCTGATCTGGCCTTGTTGTTTTCTTCCTTGGCCTCTAACAGGGCTTCGCGCTTCTTGGTCTCCGCAGTCTTTAAGGCCTCGTCGATGATCTCTCTCGCCTGCCTGTCCGCGTTTTCCTTCTTCCTGTCCGCCACACTTTTCAGATATGAGCGGGTGCAGGCAAAGGTCACCGGGACGGCGATCACAAGAGTGACGACCGCTACGATAACATAAAGCATTACAGGAGCACCTCCTTATGAAATTGTCATAGCACAGACTATAACTTGTTTATAGTACTCTAAAAAGAAGAATTATGTCAAGGGGTTTCTGCGTTTGAATGGAGCTTCCGGAGGTAAGTTTTTCCCGTGTCCGCCCCTTTACGGGATGCTGCGCCTTGACCGGATATCCCTGCGGATCTGCTCCATCAGGGCTTCCACGGAATCGAATTTCCGCTCTTTGCGCATGAACTTAAAAAGGGTTACGGTGATCTCCTTCCCATACAGATCCCCGTCGTAATCCAGAATAAAGGTCTCGGCATTGACCTTTTCTCCGTCCTCCACAGTGGGGCGGATGCCCAGGTTGGTGACCCCGGAAAAGACCCTTTCCCCGATCCGGACATCGGAGGCATACACACCGTAGACAAGCCCGTCGATATTCTCGACGGGCTCGATATTCGCTGTGGGGATCTCAAATTTCTGCCCCAGACCTTTGCCGTGGAGGACCCTCCCGGACAGTACCGCGGGAAGCCGATCCATTAATTGTTTCCCTTTAAGATCCTGGAGAGGGGCTTGTAGATCGCCATGGTGACCAGCACACAGATCAGGCCCTTGATGATCGTAAAGGGAAGATTAAAGACCAAGAGGCTTTGCAGGATGGAGGTAATGGAGGGCAGGATCTTCTGATACGCGGCAAGGACCACCTCCTCCGGCATGAAATTGTAATAGAAGGGATAGACCACGAAATAATTGGAGGGCAAAGAGACCAGGCCCATGATCACGGCCCCCAGGACTCCGCCGATCAGCGCGGTCTTTTTGTTCTTTT
Organism: uncultured bacterium; assembly: GCA_946543095.1. GTDB lineage: Bacteria > Bacillota > Clostridia > Lachnospirales > Lachnospiraceae > CAMNLO01. Next base: position 643 of record CAMNLO010000083.1, on the reverse strand, counting down.
CCTGCTTATAGACAAGGCCGGCGGTGAATGTGAAGGCAGCTCCGAGGATGAAATTGGAGAGCTCTCCCACCGTAAAGCTCTGGGAGGCGGCGCAGTGGATCAGGTTTTTCACCAGCTCGATCAAAATCCCCGCCACCGGGCCGTAGGCAAAGGCCCCCACCAGAGCCGGCAGATCGGAAAAGTCGAATTTGATGAAGGGGGGCATTAACGGGATCGGGAACTCCAGGTACTGCAGTACGCAGGCGGCAGCGGCAAGCATTCCGGCCCCTGCCACGACCCTGGTTGAAATGGAAGCATCCTTCCGGTTGGTTGTCTGTGCAGCTGTGTTGATCATTTTGTTTCCTCCTTTGCCGCTTTGCGGCAGACTGAGGAGAATTCGCCTACGCGGATCCTCTCATAACATGATGCTGCGGTCAAAAGGTCCAAAGTCGTTGGTGCCTGCACATAGGATCTACGATCCATTTAACGGCTTTGACCTTGCAACCCGGCCGCCGAAACGGCACAAATTCTTGTCTGAAAGAACAGCGTATTGCGCGGGCTGTGCGATAAAAAAGAAAAACCCCGTGGAACACCACGGGGTAAGACTGTACGCGAAAAACGCCATCTTCTTTCATCCGGACTCTGACCGTCGGTGAGGGAATTT
>CAMNLO010000082.1 GCA_946543095.1 uncultured bacterium | reverse complement strand
AAGCTGGAAGGGGGATTTGAACCCCCGACCTACGCATTACGAGTGCGTCGCTCTACCGACTGAGCTATTCCAGCCTGTCAGCCGTGAGGCCAACACTGTTATTATAGCGAAATCTCTTTCTTTGTCAAGTGAACATCCATCTGCGGGAAAGGAATCTCGATGCCTCCCGCATCCAGGGCGTATTTCGCCGCCTCCAGTACCTGCCAGGTGGCAAGCCGGAAGGTGTTTGTGTTGGTCCAGAACTGAAGGCGCAGGATCACGCCGGAATCCGCAAGCTCCTCCACCGCCACCATCTTCTCGTCATTCTGCAGTACCAGGTCGCATTCCTCCAGCATCTTCAGCAGGATCTCCCTGGCCTTTTTGATATCGGAGTTATAGCTGATGGACAGGTTCAGGATGGCCTTCCGCTTGTCCATGGCAGTCACGTTTATAATCTGGGAATTGGACAGCTCCCCGTTGGGGATGATGACGATCTTATCGTCCACGGACAACAGCTTGGTGTATAACACCTCCACCTTGTACACCGTTCCCTCGGCATTGGAGGTGATGATATAATCCCCCACCTCAAAGGGCTTGGCGATCAGGATGAGAAGCCCCCCGGCAAAGTTGGTGAGACCGCCCTGCACCGCAAGACCCAATGCCACACCCACGGAACCCAGAATAGCGGCCACCGTGGCGGCGTTTAAGCCGAAGCTCATGCCGACGAGAAACGCCAGCACCACATAAAGACTGAATTTACAGCAGGAGTCCAGAAAGGAGATGATGCCCTTATCGATATTGGCACGAAGAGCGGATTTTTTTAAGAGCGCCCTGAGCAGATTGATGAGCCTGACCCCGATGAAAACTGTGATCAGGGAAAGGACTACCTTGAGTCCGAAGGCGATGGCCATGTTAGGCAGATCCTGCAGAAACTGCTGCAGCGCGTCCAGATGAACGGTCTCAGCCACCTCCTCCGGAAGCAGCTCCTCCGCCGCTTCGATCAGTTGTTCGGACATTAAGATCATTCCCATCTATCTCCTCCTGAGGCCGGGCAGTCATTGTTACCTCCGGCCAGCCGGCTGTGCTTCGTTCCCTGGGCCTGTGGACTATTTTCCTCCCAGAGACTTTGCCTCCTCCCGCAGCTTTCCGATCTCCTCCTCAAGCCCCTTTAAGATCTCGTCCTTTCGCTTCAGGATCCGCTTCTGCTCCATCAAAAACGCGTCTCTGTCCCGGCGAAGCTCCTCCTGCCTTCCCAGAAGCTCCTCCAGCTTTCTGTTCAGGGCATCCAGCTTGAACCGCCGCTCCTCCGCCTGGGTGAAGGGCTTGTAGCGGTACACCTGAAGCGCAGAAGCGCCGATCTCAGTCTCCACGGAATTCTCCTCATCATCCCGGGGGACCTTCACGGAAGTGATGCTGCGCTCCTCCTCCCCGTCGCTGGAATAGATCAGCTCATAGTGTCCGGGATCCGCCACCCCGAAGGCGGTCCGTTTCCCGGCGGAGGAAAGATTCACCAGCACAAAGAGTTTTTCCTTTTTTCTGGTCCCTTTGCGGAGAAAGGAAAGGGTCAGCTCATTGGATGCCACATGGTTGATGAACTTCAGGCTCTCCTCTTTATCGTCATTCTCGGACAGGAAGCGCTCACTGCCGTAAAAAGCGAAGAGCTCCTTTAAAAAGATACCGTCCTCCTCCGGGATCCTGTCCAGACAGAACAGTTTCTTTCCGGGGATCATCATGGAATAGGAGGCCGCCAGCCGTAATTTCTCTCCCTCCGCAGGAGGGATCATCAGAAAACGGGGCTCCACAAAGGCATAATAGGGGCCGCTGAGGACTTTCCCGAAATTCATTCTTCTCTCCGAATCGGAGCCGTAAAGGAATTCCGGGAAATCCCTGGCATAGTCCTCGTTGGAGGAAAATTCAAAGCCCAGGCACTCTCCCTCGGGCTTCCCCGTGCACTCCTTCCAGATGGCTCCCACCGAGGACATGCGCAATAGCTTTGGAGACTCCTTCATGGCCAGGGCATTAAAGCTCTGGATCAGGCTGATGGCGTCTCTGTCCACGTTTTCTCCCATGAAATTGGGCAGCCATTCCCCAGGGGATTTGTGATAATCCAGATACAGCACCGCCCCCAGGTCCGGCACCAGAATGCCGTCTGCCCCCAGCTCCCGGATCAGGAAAAAAGCTCCCGAAAGGAGATAGTTTCTCACCTGTACGGACTGATACTGGTAAAGGAAACGGTCATCATAGGAGCGGTAGCCCCTGCGGGGATCCTCATGCTCAAAGAGAGCCGTGCCGTCAAATCTCGGGAACTGGGCCCTGGAGGCGGCAAAGCCGTCGATCCTCCAGTCGTAAAGGATCCCCAGCCCAAGTCTGTGGCATTCCTCTGACAGTGCGTGGTATTCCATTATGGAAGGGAATCCGGCATCCGGGGAGAACATGGAGCCCTCGGTGCTGAAATAGACGGAAAGATGGGTAAAGCCAAGCTCTTTTGTGATCCTGGCCACCTTGATCAGATCTTTCTTCCGGCTGAGATCCACCCTGCGGATCAGCAGCTCCTTTTTCTGGACATACTCTGTTTTCTTCCCGGCAGACGGCAGCTCACATACCAGAGACTGCCCTCCCCCCGTCCCAAAGGCAAAGGGATCGATCCTGCTCATCAGCTTCGCGCCCTTGCGGATCTGATAGCAGTACTGCTCTCCGGAAAGCTCCATGGGCACGAAGAGCTCGAAGATCCCGCCTTCGTCATGGCGTATCATTAAAAAGCTTAAGCCCGCAACATTCAGTTTTACGGCATCCGCCCCGGGTGCCCAGACCGCAAACAGCGTCCCCTTCACCTCCCGGCCGTCGGAATGCTTTCCCGTATGGGGATGGGCTCCCAGATGCCTGTAGGCATCCAGGCAGGTCCCCTCGTTAAACTCTTTGATAAACCTGTCGGAAAGCTGGGGCCCGAAGGAATAGGGATCCGGCACCTCAAAGCTCTTTCCGCCCTTTAAGAAGATCCTGAAATCGTAGGGTTTCCCCTTTGCCTCCAGAAAGGCAGCGAAAAAGGAGCTGTCCATCTCCTCCATCAGAACAGTGCTGCCCCCCGTAAGGAGCTCCACCTTCTCCGCTCCCGGCACATAAGCCTGAACAATGGTCTTCCTGCCGCTTGTATGAGCCCCGAGGATGGTCTCGGGATGGGCCAGATCTCCGTAAAGGATCCCTTCGATCTCACGCCAGTTCATTGCATTGTACAGTTTCTTGTTCAAAGCTCTCCTCCCCGACAGGTACAGGTTGTGTTATGTTAACTAATCTCGTGAATAAACAATCCGCTGAGCAGCTTCGGCTCAAACCAGGTGGATTTCGGAGGCATCAGCTCACCCGCATCGGACACCGCAAACAGCTCTGCCATGGAAGTGGGGTACATGGAAAAGCCCAGGGCCATGTCCAGGCGTGAACGTCTTTCGATCTCGGAAAGTCCTCTGATCCCGCCGACAAAATCGATCCTGGGATCCGTCTTCGGATCGCCGATGCCCAAAATGGGCCCCAGCACATTCTCCTGCAAAACGGAAACATCCAGATCCTGCACCGCATTTCCGGTGGGGGCCTTCTTCCAGGTAAGCAGTCTCCATTCTCCATCCAGATACAGGCCAAACTCTCCCTTTTTGGAAGGATGTACCGCCTCCTTCCCGGGAGCGCCGATGGAAAAGCCCTCCTCCAGCTTCTGCAGGAATTCCTCTTTTGTCATGCCATTCAGATCCTTCACCACTCTGTTGTAGTCCAGGATCTTCAGCTCACTGTCCGGGAACATGACGGACAGGAAGAAATTGAATTCCTCCTCCCCGGTGTAGCCCGGATGCTCCTGCCGTTTCTTTAATCCCACCTTCACGGCCGAAGCGGCCCGGTGATGGCCGTCGGCAATATAAAGTCTCTCTAAACGGGACAGTTTGGTTCTGAACTCCTCCACCAGCCCGGGATCGCTGATCACCCAGGTGCGGTGGCGGATCCCGTCCTCTGCCGTAAAGTCTACTGCGACAGGACTATTTTCCTTCACCGCCTCAATGCTTTCCCGGAGGCTTTTGTCCTCCCTGTAGGCAAGGAAGATGGGGCCTGTCTGGGCGTCCAGAGCGGACACATGGTCGATCCTGTCCTGCTCCTTCTCTGCCCTGGTGTTTTCGTGGCGTCTGATCACGCCGTTTAAGTAATCGTCAATGGAGGAAACGGCACAGATCCCGGTCTGGCTCCTGCCCTCCATGGTCAGCTCGTATAAGTAGTAGCAGGGAGTTCCATCCTGTACAAACTCTCCCGTCCTGACAGCTTCCCTGAACAGATCCCTGGCCCGTTCGTACACGGAGGGATCGTAGGTGCTGACCTCATCCGGCATCCCGGTCTCCGCCCGGTCGATCCTGAGGAAGGCTTTCGGGTGCTTCTTTACATATTCCTTTGCTTCCTGTCTGGAAAAAACATCATAAGGAAGCGCGGCGATAAGGGATGCCTCTTCATCCTTGGGACGATAGGCTCGAAATGGTCTGATATCGGGCATAATGATCCTCGTTCCTGTAATGCTATTTCACACGTCTGACTCTGAAGACTCCCGGAATGGTCTTTAACCGTTCCACCAGCTCCTGCCCCGGCGAGGTTTCCAGATCGAACATGGTGTAGGCGAACTCCCCCTTGGATTTGTTCGTCATATCCGTGATGTTAAAGCCCTCATCGCCGAAGACCCCGGTGAACTTGGTGATCATATTGGCGGTGTTCGTATGGCAGATGGCGATCCGGGCCGCCTGGGAGCAGATCCCCATATCCACCTTCGGATAGTTTACGCTGTTCTTGATATTGCCGTTTTCCAGATAATCCCGAAGCTCCAGCACTGCCATCTTCGCACAGTTGTCCTCCGCTTCCTCTGTGGAGGCCCCCAGATGGGGCAGGGCGATGACTCCGGGCTTTCCTGCGGTGGTGTGGTTCGGGAAGTCCGTCACATAGGCCCTGATCTTTCCTGCCGCAATGCCGTCCAGCACCGCGTGCTCGTCCACCAGAAGGTCTCTGGCGAAATTTAAGATCACGACTCCCTTCTTCATCTGCGCCACGGCATCCTGCCCGATCATTTCACGGGTGGCGTCGGTCAAGGGCACATGGATGGTGATGAAATCGCATTTCTTAAAGATCTCCTCCACCTGGAACACATGCTTCACATCCCTGCTGAGGCTCCAGGCCGCGTCCACAGACACATAGGGGTCATAGCCATAGACCTCCATGCCGAAATGCCTTGCATTGTTGGCCACCTTGACGCCGATGGCCCCCAGACCGATGATCCCCAGCCTCTTTCCGGAAAGCTCCGTGCCGGAGAACTGCTTCTTCGCCTTCTCCATGTCCTTGGAGATGGCCTCGTCTTCCTTGTTGTCCTGAACCCAGTTGGCGCCCCCTACGATATCCCTGGCGGCGATGAGCATCCCGGCAAACACCAGCTCCTTCACGGCGTTGGCATTGGCTCCGGGGGTGTTGAACACGATGACCCCCTGCTTTGCGTAATCCTCTAGGGGGATATTATTTACGCCGGCACCTGCCCTGGCCACAGCCAGTGTCCGATCCGGCAGCCTGATCTCGTGCATGACGGCGGAACGCACCAAAACCGCATCCGCCTCCTCCAGCTTGTCTGTCTTTTCATAGCTTTTGTCAAAGTTTTTCAGCCCCACCTGGGAGATGGGGTTTAAGCAGTGGAATTTCATAATCTCCTCCAAAATCTATCGGTTATTCTTCTCGAAATCTTCCATGAACTGGACCAGCTTCGCCACTCCCTCATAGGGCATGGCGTTGTAGATGCTGGCGCGCATACCACCCACGGTCCTGTGGCCCTTTAAGTTCACAAAGCCGGCGGCCTCCGCTTCCTTCACGAACTTCGCGTTCAGCTCGTCGTTTCCCGTGACGAATGGCACATTCATCAGGGAGCGGTCTTCCTTCACCACCGTTCCCCGGAAGAGGCTGCTTTTGTCCAGATAATCATAAAGAAGAGCTGCTTTCTTCTCATTGCGTTTCTTCATCTCGGAAAGTCCGCCCATCTGCTTTAACCACTTGAAGACCTTGCCGCAGATATAGATGCCGTAGCAGGGAGGCGTGTTGTATAAGGACTCCGCGTCCACATGAGTCTTGTATTTCAGCATGGTGGGGGTCCCGGGCAACACCTCCTCCGTTACCAGATCCTCACGGATGATGGTGATCACCACGCCGGCAGGTCCGATGTTTTTCTGGACTCCGCCGTAGATCAGGCCGTATTTCGTCACATCCACGGGCTCCGATAAGAAGCAGGAGCTGACATCCGCCACCAGCTCCCTTCCCTTTGTATTGGGAAGCGTATGGAATTTCGTTCCGTAGATGGTGTTGTTCTCGCAGATATAGACATAATCCATATCCTCTGTGATGGGAAGGTCGGAACAATCCGGGATATAGCTGAAGGTCTTGTCCGCGGAGGAAGCAAGCTCCACTGCCTCACCGTAGATCTTTGCCTCCGAAAACGCCTTCTTCGCCCACTGCCCTGTCAGCACATAACCCGCTTTCTTATGCTTCATCAGGTTCATGGGGATCATGGCAAACTGTGTGGATGCGCCGCCCTGTAAAAAGAGCACCTTGTAATTCTCCGGGATCCCCATCAGTTCTCTGAGGTCCTTCTCCGCTTCCTTGATGATCTGATCATAGACCTTGGAGCGGTGGCTCATTTCCATCACAGATTGACCGGATCCTTTGTAATCCAGCATCTCATCCGCCGCTTCCCGCAAAACCTCCTCCGGAAGCACCGCAGGACCCGCGGAAAAGTTATAGACTCTGGCCATTTTTCATAATCCTCCTCACAAAATTGTTGCAAATTACAAAAAAATATTCTATCTTTTTTAGATAGTCTAGTCAAGATTGTGAATAGGCTCTGAATCAGGAAGGAGACTCGATCATGGACATCTCTCAAGCCGCATTGACACTGCATGAATCCCTGAAAGGAAAGCTGAACATCAAATCCAAGATCCCGATCCGCACCAGCTCGGACATGGGGCTGATGTACACTCCCGGCGTGGCGGCACCATGCCTTGAGATCGCAAAGGACAGGGAGAAGGCCTATCAATACACCTGGAAGCAGAACACCATTGCCGTCATCTCCGACGGCAGCGCGGTGCTGGGCCTGGGCAATATCGGTCCC
>CAMNLO010000081.1 GCA_946543095.1 uncultured bacterium | reverse complement strand
CGTCAGAGCAGTGCTGGATGGGAAGATCCAGATAGGGGAGTCCTTTAGGAAGCTTTTTTAAAGCACAGATGAGTGAAGCGTCGATCTCCTCCGGATAACAGTACAGGACTCTGATCCAGCGGATGTCCTCGATCTCATTCAGCTTTGTGAGAAGCTCGGCCAGGGATTTTTTTCCATAGAGATCGAAGCCGTACAGGGTGGTCTCCTGAGCCACCAGGATCAGCTCCTTCACCCCCTTCGCAGCCAGGGAGGAAGCCTCTTCCAGAAGGTTTTCCATTGGTATGCTGCGGTAGGGGCCCCGGACCTTCGGGATGATGCAGTAGGTGCAGTTTTTATTGCAGCCCTCGGCGATCTTCAGATATGCGGTGTAGCTCGGGGCGGAAAGATTCCGCTTCGGGGAAGCAAAGGGCTTTTCATTCAAGGGACGTAAAAACAGCACCGGATGGCGGCCTTTTCCGGCCTCCTCCAGTGCGCGTGCAATGTCCTCGGTGGAAGCAGTGCCCACAATGGCATCCACCTCCGGGATCGTGTCCATGATCTCTTTGTGATAACGCTCGGCAAGACAGCCTGCCGCGATCAGAAGCTTTAAGCTTCCGGTTTCCTTCAGGGAAGCGTAGTGCAGAAGAGTGTTGATGCTCTCTTCCTTGGCGTCTCCGATAAAGCAGCAGGTGTTCACCACGCAGGCCTCAGCCTGTTCTTCATCGTCCGTGAACTCATGGCCGGCCTCTGCCAGCAGGGAAAGCATTTTCTCCGAGTCCACCAGATTCTTATCGCAGCCCAGTGAGCTGAACAGGATCTTCATCGTATTCCGAAAATGAAACCGGGGTATTTACTCCCCGGCCTCCACGTCCTCATTGTCCAGATCTGCGATCTCGTCCAGGGCATCCGCTTTGTCGTAATCCTCCTCCTCTCTTTCGTAAGGGGAATTGTCCTCGTCGGAGTTTTCGTCCTGCTCTTCCTCATCCACATCCTCGTCGGGATCAATGGCCCAGGCGATGTCGGTGGGGGAGGAGATCACATCCTTGTCTTCCTCTTCTACATAATTATTGTTCAGCAGGTGAAGCTTTCCTTCCTCCAGCTCCTGCACGGCAATGGAAAGAGGCTTTTTGTCCAGGGAATCCTTCACCAGAGGGATATCCCCGGCGATCAGCTGGCGGGCACGGCGGGCAGTGGCCATAACAATGGAATAACGGCTGTTTACAGCCATGGTCTCGCCGGACTCGGCGTCATGGTTCACCACTTCCATAAGGTCGGTATAAGACGGATGCAGCATAAATTTTCTCCTCCTCGTATGTTGAACGATCAGTCAAAAGTGTAATCCGACAGTTCCTTACGGATCTTCCGGATAAATTCCTCATTGCGGAAGGCCGCGAAATGAGCGGAACGGATCACCCCCAAAAGCTCCTCGTAGCAGGTCTCCAGATCATCATTCACCACCACATAGTCGTAGCTTTCGATGCCTTCGGATTCCTCCGCCGCGCGTTTTAACCTTCTCTCTATGACCTCGGGCTCCTCCGTCCCCCTTGCAAGAAGGCGATGGTGCAGCTCCTCCACACTGGGGGGCAGCACGTACACCAAAAGGGCATCGGGATAATCCCGTTTGATCTTCATGGCTCCCTGGATCTCGATCTCCAGGACCACATCGTTTCCTTCGGCAAGCTGCTTCTCCACATAGGAACGGGGGGTCCCGTAATAATTCCCCACGTATTCCGCGTGCTCCACAAAGCCGTTTTCCTGAATGTTTTTTTCAAATTCCTCTCTGGTAACGAAGAAGTAGGAGACCCCTTCCTCCTCACCGGGTCTGGGAGAGCGGGTAGTCATGGAAACGGAGAGCTTGAGATTCTCGTTCCGCTCTACCAAAAGCTTCATCAGGGTTCCTTTTCCTGTTCCCGCAAAGCCGCTGACTACGATCAGAATTCCTTTATTCGATTTCATCCTGACCTACCCCCTTCTGGCCGACTCTTGCCGCTATGGTTTCCGGCAGCAGGGCCGAAAGCACCACATGACCGGAATCCATGATCAGAACGGCCTTGGTTTTTCTGCCCTGGGACGCATCCACGATCATGCCCGACTCCCTGGCCGTCTGGATCAGCCGCTTCATGGGAGCGGAGTCCGGGGCGACGACGGAGACGAGCTTTGAGGCGTTGACCATATTGCCGTAGCCGATGTGGATCAGTTGGTTCATCACTCAATATTTTGTATCTGCTCCCGGATCTTTTCGATCACGGTCTTCAGCTCGATGCCCCGGTCGGAGATGTCCAGGTCGGTGGATTTGGAGAGGATGGTGTTGGCTTCCCGGTTCATTTCCTGAGCCAGGAAATCCAGCTTTCGTCCCACCGCTCCGCCGGAAGCAAGGGCATTCTTCACTGCGTCGATATGGCTTGCAAGGCGCACCAGCTCCTCATCCACGCAGATCTTGTCCGCGTACAGGGTGGTCTCCATTAACAGCCTGTTCTCATCGATCTGGGAATCCTCAAGGAGAGCGAGCACCTTGGCCCGAAGCTCCGCCTTATATTTCTGAAGGATCTCCGGAGACCTTTCCCGGATGAAATCCACATGGGTCTGCATCTCATCGCATTTGGCCATAAGGTCCTGCCTTAAATGCTCCCCTTCCTTTGCGCGGCTTTCGCAGAACCGCTCCAGAGCGCCCTTTAAGGCAGCACTCAATTCCTGCCAGAGCTCATCCTCGTTGGCAGGCGCCTCTTCCATTGTAAATACCTCGGGATAACGGGAAAGGTGGGAAACGCGGATATCATTTTCCAGACCGAAGTCTTCCGCCATGCGGCTTAAGCTGGCAAAATACTGCTCCGCCAGGACCTTGTTGTAGTAAACGGTCCCCACGGCAGCCCCCTCATTTTCCATTGTAATGAACAGATCGATCTTGCCCCGCTCCGCGTACTTCTTGATCTCTCTGCGGATCTCGCTTTCAAATGGATTGAAGAGCTTGGGCATTTTGATATTCAGATCCAGATACCGGTGGTTGACGGATTTCACTTCCACCGTAAACTTGCGCTGTGCGCCTGACACCTCAAAACGACCGAAACCGGTCATGCTCCGTATCATTTCAGCAGATTTCCTTCTCAAGTTTATACTGACAAAGCCATGTAACGATTCAGAACCCCATTCACAAAACCCGCTGCTTCGCAGCTGTACAGCCACTTCGTGTCTGTGTTTTGTTCATGTGGTGATCTCGCCATATACATGAAATATGGCTTTCATGCAGGCATGAACCATATTTCATGCGCATGGCTCTGAATAGTTACAAAACCACAAAGATATCAAAATTATAGAGGAGAGACACGCAGGCGTCAAGCGCTAATCCTCAAAGCCCCCGTTCTTTCCGGTACTCCGCAAAGGAGGGCTGCTTCTGATCCTTGTCGGAAAGGGTCAGCTCACTTTCCGGGACCAGGTCAAAGGGCCATTTCACCCCGATGTCGGGATCGTTGTATTTCAGACCCCCTTCGTCGTTCGGGTGGTAGAAGTCCGTGACCTTGTAGCAGAATTCCGCGTGGTCGGAGAGCACCAGAAAACCGTGGGCAAACCCCCTGGGAATGAAGAACTGCTTTTTGTTTTCGGCGCTCAAGGTGACTCCGAACCACCGGCCGAAGGTCCTGCTGCCTTCCCTTAGGTCCACCGCCACGTCGAAGACCTCCCCGGAAATGACCCGCACCAGCTTGTCCTGGGGGAAATCGATCTGGAAATGCAGGCCCCGCAGCACGCCCTTTTTTGAGGAGCTCTGGTTGTCCTGAACGAAAACGCAGTCAATGTCTGCCTCCTTAAAGTCGTTGAAGTTGTAGGTCTCGCAGAAATATCCCCGCGCATCCCCGAACACGGATGGCACGATGACCTTAAGGCCTTCGATACCGCCGCAGTTGTCCGTTACCGTGATCTTGCCCATTTGTGCACCTCTTCAGAAATATCATGTCAATCAAACGCCAGCCATTGTGATGGAGGGATCATATTATACTCAAGCCGATGGATGTATCGAAGCAGTTATGTCAACTGCGAGCCGATTGTCACACTCAAGATATTATGTTAATCGCAAGCCGATCGACGTGCTGATAACTCAAAGCCCTTCCGACACCTCGATCAGATACTTTCCATAGTCGGTCTTCAGCAAAGGCTCCGCCAGCGCCTGCAGCTGCTCCTTGTCGATAAAGCCCCTCTTGAAGGCGATCTCCTCAATGCAGGAGATGTAAAGCCCCTGGCGCTTCTGGATGGAGGAAACATATTCGGAGGCCGCTAACAGCATATCGTGGTTTCCGGTGTCCAGCCAGGCAAAGCCTCTCCCCAGCTTTTCCACCGAAAGCTTCCCTCTGCTTAAATACTCGTTGTTCACCGTGGTGATCTCGATCTCCCCTCTGGCGGAGGGCTTCACGTTCTTCGCGATGTCCACCACCTCGTTGTCGTAGAAATAAAGACCGGGGACCGCGTAGTTGCTCTTGGGCTTTTCCGGCTTTTCTTCAATGGAGAGGGCCCTGCCCTCCTCGTCAAATTCCACCACCCCGTATTCCCTGGGATCCCGGACATAGAAGCCGAAGATCACAGCGCCGGAATGCTCCTCGATCCGGGCTCTGGCCCGCTTTAAGGTGGCGGAGAAGCTCTGGCCGTAGAAGATATTGTCTCCCAGTACCAGAGTCACATTGTCCTTCCCGATGAACTCCTCACCGATCAGAAAGGCGTCCGCCAGGCCCCTGGGAGTCTCCTGAACGGCATAGCGGATATCCATGCCCAGCTGGGACCCGTCCTTTAACAGATCCTCGAACACCGGCACATCCCTGGGAGTGGAGATGATGAGCACCTCTCTGATCCCCGCCAACATCAGTGTGGACAGGGGGTAATAGATCATGGGCTTGTCATACACCGGCATGATCTGCTTGCTGATGGCCTTGGTCAGGGGATAGAGTCTGGTGCCGGAGCCTCCGGCCAGAATGATACCTTTCATGTTATATAAACTCCTTTATGATGATATGGTCATCCGGCAGATCCGCCGCGGTGCTTCGAGGCGTGCAGACCGGTCCGGGACGGATGTCATATTACCGGTTGCTGTACATATCCTCGTAGTATTTCTGATAATTCCCGCTGGTCACATTCGCCAGCCACTCCTCATTGTTCAGATACCAGCGGATGGTCTTTTTGATGCCCTCCGCAAAGGGGGTTTCCGGCTCCCAGCCAATCTCTGCCCTGATCTTGTCGGGAGCGATGGCATAGCGGCGGTCGTGGCCTTTTCTGTCGCCCACATAGGTGATCAGATCCCTGGACACATTCTTCTTTCTGGGATCGTCATCCGGCAGTTCCGCAAGAAGGGTATCGATGATCAGCTCCACGATCTCGATATTGCGCTTTTCGTTGTGGCCGCCGATATTATAGGTCTGGAAAAGCCGTCCCTGCTCCTGGACCATGTCGATACCCTTGGCGTGATCGTCCACATAGAGCCAGTCCCGGATGTTCCTGCCGTCTCCGTACACCGGAAGGGGCTTGCCGGAAAGAGCATTGTTGATCATTAAGGGGATCAGCTTTTCCGGGAACTGGAAGGGCCCGTAATTATTGGAGGTATTTGTGATATTGGCCGGGAAATGATAGGTGTCCATATAGGACTTTACCAAAAGATCCGACCCTGCCTTGCTGGCGGAGTAGGGGCTGTGGGGATCGTAGGGGGTATCCTCCCTGAAAAAGCTTGTTCCGTCATCCGGAAGGGAGCCGTAGACCTCGTCCGTACTCACATGCAGGAATTTCTTTCCTTCCTTGAAGGAACCGTCGGGGTTTTCCCAGGCGGCCTTTGCACAGTTTAACATCACGGCAGTGCCAAGGACATTGGTGCGGACAAAGACGGAGGGGTCCTTGATGCTTCTGTCCACATGGCTTTCCGCGGCGAAGTGGACCACCCGGTCGATGTCATTTTCGGCAAAGATCTTTTCGATGGCGGGCTGGTCCGTGATGTCCGCCTTAATGAAAGTGTAGTTTTCCCTGCCTTCAATGTCCCTGAGGTTTTCCAGGTTTCCCGCGTAGGTCAAAGCGTCCGCGTTGATGATACGGATCTCATCCCCGTATTTACGGAACATATAATGGATGTAATTGGAACCGATAAAGCCGGCGCCGCCGGTGACCAGGTATGTGCGCATTGGTTTTCTCCTTATAAAGTCATTCTTATGATGATTATAACAAATATCCGCTAATTATGGTATACTGTTAGTCACGTTATGTTTGTCGGGCGGTCTCAGGGAGCAGTTCGGGTTACAATTCAGTCCCGGACCGCAGGGCTGTTTGCATCGAGGCCGGGCCCCCCGGCGTTACAGGCAGGACCGCATGCGGAAACCTCCCTGCGGGTCTGTGAGGAGTGCCTCGGGAAGAGGAGTGCTGTTTCCGGTGCACGGCATCCGGAGACACACAGCCGGTGGCGCGAGCTCCGCCGGCTGTAGCGATGGGCTGCTCGTTTCACTCGCGATATGGAGACGGTTATGAAAAGCGATAATGTAAAAAAAGGCATGCAGCAGGCACCCCACCGTTCTTTGTTCAACGCTCTGGGGTTCACGGAGGAAGAATTCGACAGGCCACTGGTGGGCGTGGTCAGTTCATACAATGAGATCGTACCCGGTCATATGAATCTGGATAAGATCGTGGCGGCCGTGAAGGCAGGCGTGTACGAAGCCGGCGGCATTCCGGTGGTGTTTCCCGCCATTGCGGTCTGCGACGGCATCGCCATGGGCCATGTGGGAATGAAGTATTCCCTGGTGACCAGGGACCTGATCGCGGATTCCACGGAGTGCATGGCTCTGGCCCATCAGTTCGACGCCCTGGTCATGGTGCCGAACTGCGATAAGAACGTGCCCGGCCTGTTAATGGCGGCAGCCAGGGTGAACGTGCCCACGGTGTTCGTGTCCGGCGGTCCCATGATGGCGGGACACGTGAAGGGAAAGAAGCGCAGCCTTTCCTCCATTTTCGAAGCGGTGGGCTCCTTTGAAGCCGGCAAGATGACAGAGGAGGACGTGAAGGAATACGAAAGAAAGGTCTGTCCCACCTGCGGCTCCTGCTCCGGCATGTACACCGCCAATTCCATGAACTGCTTAACGGAGGTTCTGGGCATGGGACTTCGCGGCAACGGAACCATTCCCGCAGTCTATTCCGACAGGATCCGCCTTG
>CAMNLO010000080.1 GCA_946543095.1 uncultured bacterium | reverse complement strand
CCTGATGTTCTTTTTACCATTCACAAGCTGACAGCTGATCCGAGGTTTCGCACTATAAAAACTTTCCAAGAATGACAGATCCAAACTCTCCCCCAAGGGCTCAGTAACCCTACAGCCCTCAATAAACAGTTCTACACTTCTTTCAAAGCCATATCTCTCATAATTCTCATAGGCTCCTTCAGTATAATAGATTGCTCCCATCTGCCCTTCCGGACGCTTCATACAGATTCCTCTCCGAATAACAGAATTATTCTTCAGATTCTCCCTCACCTCTGCCTCGACCCCGGTTCGTTCCCTTACCTTTTCGCACAAGGCTTCCACATATTCCTTATAACCCAGTTCTACCATAAAAATCCCCATTCCGGAGCGTAAGCGACGGGGCGAGCCGAATTTCAGATTCGGCTCTGCCATCAGGCAATTTGTGACGCTCCGGCACAAATTGCGGTGTGAAAAATCATGTATCAACATGATTTTTCACACTATCCTCCTCTCTATTTCATTTGAGGGGAGGAAGGTAACGCGAAAAGCTCTAAACGTCAAGGCTTTCGAAAAAACACTGTCACGTTTTTGTCACGCAAAATATCCAAACAGACATGAAAAAAGCCGGCGCGTCGACTCGAACCGTTCGAGCACCGGCGGTGCTCGAACTAAGAAAAAAGAGGGCATCCACCGGATGTCCTCTTTTGATTTAGGAAGCGCGAGATGGTGCTGGGCGCCGGGGGCGCCCGCTTAGCACCGCCGGCTTTAGCCGGCGCGTCGACTCGAACGTTCGAGCCCCGGCGGGGCTCGATAAATGGAAAGAGGGTATCCCTTCGGATACCCTCTTTCCATTTAGGAAGCGCGAGACGGGACTCGAACCCGCGGCCTCGACCTTGGCAAGGTCGCGCTCCACCAACTGAGCCACTCGCGCAACGAAAGTATAATATCAGATATCTGGGGGCTTGTCAACACTTCTTCAACATTTTTTATTTTCACACTTCTTCAACATTTTTTTATTTTCATACATCAGAGCGTCCGCACGCTCGAAAACCGCCGCCACGCTCCGGTCTCCGTTGTAGCGGGCCATGCCTCCTGCCACCACGACTTTCCCGGCTTTCCGGTTCTCTTCATTAATGTCCGCAAGGTCTCCCATCAGCCCATCGATATTGTCGTAATCCAGGCCCTGGGCGATGATGGCGAACTCGTCGCCCCCCACCCGGAACACGGGGCTGTGCTTGAAGATCCTGCAGATGATCTCGCAGGCGTCCATCAGATAGCGGTCCCCCGCCTGATGCCCCTTCGTGTCGTTGATTAGCTTTAATCCGTTCACATCCAGCACCACGATGGCAAAGCTCATGGCAAGCTTTTCCTCCACATGCCTGTTCAGCTGCGCTTCCGCGTCCACATAGGCATGCTTGTTCTTCACCCCGGTGAGCTGATCCAGATTCGCCATGTTCCGGGCTTCCGTCAGGGTGCTGGCATATTCCTGATCCCGCCTCACCTGGGCGTCCACATTGACGACACCGACGATCAGCTGGGGACCGTTCTTTTCCTCCACCATGGCTGCCTTCAGACACACATACTGAGGCTCTCCGTCGATCAGCAGCCGGTAATTCATCGTAAAAAGACCATACACCCGGATCGCTTCCATGATCTTTTCCTTATTGAACATGGACTGGAACATGTCCTGATCCTGCAGGTAAACGGCCCGGCGGGAATCTTCCAGGGCTGCTTCAAAGAAATGGTAACCCCGTTTGGCAAAGCCCAGCCCTTCGTAGTCCTTTGTGGCGGAATACTCGATATAGTAATCCGTCACGGGATCCACAGTGTAGATCACGATATAATCGCCTGCCAGGGCCGTAATGCGGGAATAGGTGATCCTCTCCTCCTTGATCCGCTCCAGCTCCTCCTGATGCTTCATCTGGGCGTCCACATTGTTGACACCGATGATAATGTAATTCCCGTCCGCGTTGATCCGGACGATCTTCATGTTCACGTACACCGGAGCTTTGTCCACCATCAGCCTGTAGCTTAAGGTGAAGGTCCCGTGCTCGTTCAGGGCCTGAATGATATTCTCCTTGGTAAAGGCTTCCAGGAAGCCTGCCCGGTCCTCGGAATAGATGTAGACCATGGCATCGGTGTGGGAAGCGTTGAAGAAGTCCTCCCCGTGCCGCTCCATGGCGAGATTCCCGTTGGCGGAGGAAGAGCTGTATTCGATAAACTGATCCGTATCTAAGTTTACATAATACAAGTTGAAATAGTCCGCCGACAATGCCTGGGCGATATGGGCATAGAACACGCTGGAGCTTCCGAAGTGTTCATCCATCAGCCCGAGGATCACCGTGGCGCAGGCAGCGATCCCGGTGACGGGATTCACCGCCACCCTGCGGATAAAGGTGTGGACCGTGGTCTTCTCATTCAGCCGCTCATCCATCACCTCCCATCTGCCGTCCCGGGCGCACTGCCGCAGGGAATTCATGAATACGGTGCCTGCCCTGTCTCCCGGCGAATCAAACCTGACCCTGTGCCCCATGGTGGAGATGCCGAAGGCATTGTTCATAAACTCACGGTAGGATTTGTTGCAGCGGATAATGGCCGCGGTATCCTGATCACACTCTAAGATCGCCATGGGAAGGGTGTCAAAATAGTGGTCAAAGGAGCCGCCTGCTTCGTTCACCACAAAGGAGAAATCATAGAGATTGATCCTGCCTAAGGCAGCGTAATAATCCGCCTCCGCCGGATTCTCAAACCCGATCTGGGTCCCTGTTTCATAGCGCTCCAGGATCTTCTCCAGGGGAATGGGATCGCAGAAATAATAACCCTGCAGCTTCGTGCAGCCGATCTCCTTCAGGAATTCCACCTGCTCCAGGGTCTCCACGCCCTCGCAGCTGGCATCCATCCCCAGGCTCACAGCGATCTTCACAAGCTCCGTCAGGACGATCCGTCCCTTCTCCCCCTCCTGAAACTGCTGCATATAACGGGCATCCAGCTTCACCAGCTCAAAGGGGATATTCCGGATCACATCCAGGGAGGAATGCCCGCCCCCGAAATCATCCAGCCAGACGGAAAAGCCCTCCTGATTGAAGCGCTGGATCTGCTGCTTCATGAACTCCGTATCCTTGCCCACCGCACTTTCGGAAAGCTCGATGATCAGCATGCTCCTCTCGACTCCGGCGGCGTCCACTCTTTTTGCGATCTCGTGGACCATGTCGCACTCGTCGAAATCCTCCCTGCAAAGGTTCACGGATTCCGGTACCACATAAAGCCCGGCGTTTTCCTGGACCTTCATCTTCTGCAGCACCTGCTCCACCACATACAGGTCCATTTTATGGCAAATACCGCCGTCCGCCAAAAGCTGCACAAAGATATCCGGCAGGATCAGCCCCTTCTCCGGATCGATCCACCTGGCAAGGGCCTCCTCGCTGCAGACCCTTCCGCTTGCCGCCCGGATCACAGGCTGGTAATACACGGTGATCCAGCCCTCCTCGATGGCCCGATCCAGGCTGTCGATGATATACTGGCGCATGGCGGCGTCTTCCAGCATCTCCTCATCAAAATAGCGGAAGGAGGAAATATGGGAACTCTTGTCAAACTCACAGGCATATTTTGCACGGTCACAGGCAGTGCTGGCCCCCACATCACCCGTGCTGTTTTTATAAATCCCGCACCGCACGGGGAGCGTCCTTCCGTCGTTCATGGTCAGACACTCATTGAAGATGGTCATCAGTCTTTTTTCAAGATTTCTGATGTCACAGAAGGCGGCGAAACGGTCCTGGGCGAAACGGCTGCAGCATTCGTTTCCGAAATGCCTGGCCAGAATGCGGCCGAAGGCCCGGATCAGCTGGTCTCCCTCCGCAAAACCGTATTTGGAATTGAAATAGGACATGCCGTTTAAGTCGAAAAACAGCATGACGGGCATTTTCCCGTCGGCCTGAAGCTTCTTTTTCCCGGCTTCCGCCAGCTCGAAAAAATAGCCCATGCCCGGAAGCCCCGTCAAAGTGTCATAGGTATTGCTGCGGTATATGCTGTTCTCCCTGAGGACGCTGTTGAAGAAATGCTTCAGATCCCCCTGACGGAAACGGTCTTTCTCGTCGTAGACTCCCTCGTCCGTGTACCACACCACCCCCAGCCTGGCTCCGTTTTCTTTTGTAATGTGCCTGGCAAAGGAGTGGATGATCCTGTACTCACCCTTCAGCATCACCCGGTAAATGATGTCGTATTCCGTATCCTCTCTGGCAAAACGCAGGGCCGCCTCTGCCACTCTGGCCGCATCCTCGGGATGGGTGTCGCGATACATATCCTCGCTCATCAGCCGTATCGCTTCCTCCCGGTCCTGAAGGCCGTACAGGGATAAAAAACCATCGGAGACGGTCAGCGTCACCACATGGCTGTCAATAAACTGATAGATCGCAAAGGGAATACAGGACCTTTCCAGAATGGATAACTCAGCAGGCTCGAATTGAAACATTTCCATGCAGCTTTCCTCTTATAATGCCGGGCTGTACATTAAGTGAGAAGTATTGGGGTTCAGACAGAAATGTAAAAAACTCCATTTAGAATATACCGCGAAATGCATGGATTTGCAAGGCTTCTGGGATAATGCGCCGGCCGGATATCTTTCGGAACTGTCACAATACAGCTTTTCCAGTCCGGTTACACATGAACTGTGTGCGCAGCTCGTGGAAACGGAATGGAACGCTGTTTCCAGACAGCTCCCGGTGAAACCCGGCCAGCCTCCCGATATCCTTCGCAATGGGGGAGCATTGCCGACGTGAAGGAAGGATCTGAGGGAAAGAAATCCCGAAATGCGGACAAAAGCATTTTATTTTGCAGGATGACCGGAGTCAATAACTTATGTTAACTTCACATGAAAAATGCAGAAATCACATATTCAGGGGGTCAGTCACTGCCTGAAGTGATCAGGATGGCGATCTCCTTATAGGTCGCTCCTCTGGGAATGGATTTCGTGCCGGAACGGATATATTTATCATAACAGTTCTCACAGAGATATCTGTCAAAATCAGAGCCGGATTCCACCAGGCCGGCATCCGCAAGGATCTTGCTGGCCTTTACGGAGCTGGACCCCTTCGGGATGGTGACCTGGACGGTGTCCGTCAGCACCGTGGTGCTCTCCCCGGCTTCCGCTGAGGTATCCTCTTCTTCCTCCACTACGGCTACCACCTTGGGTTCCTCACTCAGGGCGGGCTTCTCTTCAGGCTCCGCTTCCGCCACTTCCTGTGCCTCTTCCTCCTGAACAAGCGCTGCCTCCGGGATCTCCTCCCCTTCGGCACTTTCCTCTATGGAAACGTACAAGTCCCCGGCAGATCCCTCTGAACCGGCGCTGTCTGCGTCATCCTCTTCGGCAGCCTCTGCCTCCGCCTCAGGCTCTGCTGCCGGCTCATTCACAGCCGGTGTCTCCGCTTCCGGCTCCTCGGCCTTGGGGATCGCATTCTGTGCCACTGTGGGATTGTTTTTCGGTTCCTCTTCTCCGGTCTTCGACTGGTTCTCATCGGATGCCGCCGCCTGGGCCAGGGTCGTGGACTCCTCTGTCTTCCGGGCGATCTCCTGCGGGCTTTTCGCGCTCTGCACTTCTCTGTTTGCCAAAGTCAGGATCAGGGTGGTCACTAAAATGCCGATCCCCAGTCCCCGTAAATAGTATTTATACTTCATCCGTCTATTCCCAAATTAATTCCGGCCCTGATACAGACCGATCACAAGCTGCACTTCACCGACTCCCAGTCCCAGCTCCCTGGCGATATTCACCGGGGACTTGCCTTTTTCATGAAGGGCAAGGATCCTGGCGTTGGAATTCTCCTGGATCCCTTCCCCGGCTGAGGCATCTGATGCAGTAACTCTCTCCTTGGGTAAGGGATTCGGTTTATTCGGAGGCTTTTTCCCCTCCATGTTCCTGGGCTTTTTCCCGCCCCCTAACAAAAGGGCCGAGATGTCCTGAACATGGCCCGCACCCTGGGCGGCATTCTTATTGCTCCTGGGCCGGCCCCGGCCTCTCCTGGGTTCTTCCTTTTCTTCCTCCTCAGTGTCCGGCTCCTTAGTATTGCCGGCCGGTGCTTCCCCGACCTCTGCCTCCAGCTTTACCGCTTCCTCTGCTTCCTCGGACTCTTCTTTTATGGCAGGTTTTTCTTCTGCGGTTTCCGTCACCGGTTCCTGTTCCCCTGCCGGCTGCTCCACCGTCTGGCTTAAGCTCCGCAAAAGCTCCATTCCGGTGGAATTATCCCCCCGTTTTCTGGCTGCCTGGGGCATAGGCTTAAACTCTACTATTTTGGCAGGCTCTTCTTTGGTCTCATCCAGAACCTCATCCTTGACCTCCTGAACGGCCTCTTTTACCTCCTCCGCCGTGGCCCTGGCATCCAGCGCCATTTCCCTGGCCTCCCTGGAGGTTTTGTCCACCTCCTTCACAGTCTCCTTTAAGTCATCATGCTTGCCGGAGAGCATATCGTACATGAACACCACTTCATCATGGTTCTTCCTGATATCTGTCAGGACGGAATCCGCGTATTCGCTGACTGCCATCACCTTTTCGTTGGATATGCGCTCCAGGCTCCTTTCGGATTTCTCCATGGCAAAGCCTACGGAATCCTCGATTGCCAGGCTCAGCTCCTGCTTCGCCTTTGCCATTTCCTCTCCCGTGAGCCTTGCCACCTCGTCCTTTACCATTTTCTGCTGATCTTCGTTCAGCTTTTCCTTTTTCTCCGGGAAGACATAGCCTGCAACAAACAGTGCCGCTCCCATGATCAGAAGAATGATCTCTAACAAACCCATAGTTTACATAACTCCAAAATATCTAAAACAACCGTTCACTTAAATGCTGATACTGAAATCTCCGCCCTTCAGAAGGTGGCGCTTTCCATTAGGATCAGCCCCCTTCACATACACCACCCCGTCTCCGGGGCCGTTTCTTCCGGCCTGTCTGCGGCGTCTGCCGCCGTCTCCGGCGTATTCCTGGCCCTCGCCCTCGCCGGCTTCCCCCTCCGGGGCAGTCTGTGCGCTGTCCGCCACCCGCTCAGACATCTCCTGCACTTCCTCCGTGAAATCCACGGCTGACTGCATCTGTTCCAGCATGGGGCGGTTTTCCTCATTCTGGCGGATCACCGAGAAGTCCTGAAGGCGCTGCAGACCGCCCTGCAGCTCCACTTGTCCGATACCCATA
>CAMNLO010000079.1 GCA_946543095.1 uncultured bacterium | reverse complement strand
CAGAAGAGAAAGGGATTTGCCCGAAAGGCGGCGGAAAGATCCAGCCGCAGCATTGCAAGGCAGTAGTGCGTCACGCCGCAGCCCGGACACCTGAATCCCGTGATCAGCCGGAAGGGGCAGGGGATGGACAGGTGCGTCAGGCTGACAAAAAGCGTGTATGCAAGCCCGATGGCGATGATTTCCGCAAGGCCCTTCAGAAGATGCTTCAGCCGCTGTTCCATTCTAAGGAAACTGTCCTCCGTTTGCAGACAGTTCTAAAGATTATATCACGGTACATCTGTTTTATTCAATAGTAAGGACTCCGCAAAAATACGTTAAAACGTGGAAACATACTAGGCAGAAGGGCGTTTTTGTGCTAGTATTTTATAGATTATACATAAGGGGGAGCATATGCCCGAAACAGCTGAAAAAGCACCATCCATCGTCCTGACCGGAGGCGGCTCCGCCGGCCATGTGACGCCGAATATCGCACTACTGGGGCCCCTTCAGGCGCGTGGTTACGATATCTCCTACATCGGCTCCTACGACGGGATCGAAAAGCGTCTGATCTCCGACTTCGACATACCCTATTATGGGATCTCCTCCGGAAAGCTGCGGCGCTATTTTGATCCCCAGAATTTCACGGATCCCTTTAAGGTCATCAAGGGCTTTGTGGAGGCCAGAAAGATCTTAAAGGAGCTGAAACCGGATGTGGTCTTCTCCAAGGGAGGCTATGTGGCGGTCCCCGTGGTGCGGGCCGCGGCCACATTAAAGATCCCCTGCATCCTGCACGAGTCCGACATGACGCCGGGGCTTGCCAACAGGATCTGCATCCCGGTGGCGTCCAGGATCTGCTGCAATTTCCCGGAGACCCTGACCAAGCTCCCGGCGGACAAGGCGATCCTCACCGGGACACCCATCCGGGAAGAGCTGCTGAAGGGCAGCAGGGAAAGGGCTATGGAGCTGTGCGGCTTCACCTCGGACAAGCCAGTGATCTTAGTCATCGGCGGGTCCCTGGGTGCCGTTTCCGTGAACCAGGTGGTCCGGGCGTCCCTGCCGAAGCTTCTGCCGGATTTCCAGGTGGTGCATATCACCGGGAAGGACAAGATGGATAATCTGCTGCTGCGTACCGAGGGCTACAAGCAGTTTGAATATTTAAAATCCGATCTGAAGGATATGTTCGCCTTGGCGGATCTTGTGATCTCAAGAGCGGGAGCCAACGCCATCTGCGAGCTGCTGGCGCTGAAGAAGCCCAATATCCTGGTGCCCCTGCCCAAAACCGCCTCCAGAGGGGATCAGCTTTTGAACGCCGCCTCCTTCGAGGCCCAGGGCTTTTCCGCGGTGGTGGACGAGGACAATCTGACCCCTGTCCTTCTGACGGAAAAAATACATGAGGTCTTTTTCAATAAGAACTTATACATCGAGAATATGAAGAACAGCGGCCAGATGGATGCCGTAAAAATGATCATCAACCTGATCGAAAAGGAGTTTGAAAGACATGGATGTCCGGATTCATGAAGCCTACAACAATCTGATCCATTCCCTGGATCTGCACACCGACGAGCTTTACGCACTGTATACGGCCACAAGGGAGCCTCTGAGGCCTCTGGCAAAGCTCTACTTTCTGGCGAAGATCACCATCGACGTAGAACTGGATCCCGACATCTTCACCCTGAAGGGGGGAAAGGCCCATCTGGAAACCACCTACGACGAGAATGTGGCTGACCGGGAGCACGCCAGGAAGGTGGTCTATGACTCCGGCCTCAATGCCAGGGGCATCGTGCATTTTTATCCTGTGGCGGGGCACGAATGGACGGATGAGGAATGGGTGGATCTGGATACCCTGGGCTGGACCATGTACCTTTGCTTCAGCCGGGCCAGGCTCATGAATAATCTGAACCGTGCCAAACATCTGGACATCATGACCGGCCTTTTAAACAACTCCGGCATCAACAAAGCCGCCGGCGCCCTGCTCCGGAGGGGCTATGCCTCCGAGGACTACGTCTCCATGTTCTTAAACATCAGGAATATGAAGATCCTGAACCGTTCCTACGGAAACCATGTGGTGGACAGGATCATCCGCCATTTCGCCGGATGCATCTATCATGCCATCGATACGGATAAGGAACTGGCAGCCCGCCTGGGAGGCGACAATTTCTTTCTGATCATCCTGAAGGAAAATCGGGAAAAGATCCTGAAGCTGCTGAAAAATATCCGGTACACGGTGGAGCAGGACGGGGATAAAACCGAGCTCCATATCGAAAGCCGGATCGGGCTCTATGAATGCGATCCCGGCATCTCCATCGAGCAGATCATGCAGCGCACCGGCTATGCCTTTGAAACTGCCCGACGCGCCGCGCAGGACATGGTCTGCTACAGGCCGGAAATGCAGGAGCGGGTGCTCCATCAGAAATGGATCACGCTGGTATTCCCGGAAGCCCTGGCCCGGAAAGAGGTGGTGCCCTTTTACCAGCCCAAGGTCCACGCGAAGACCAGGCAGCTTGTGGGGGCGGAGGCTCTGATCCGCTGGATCCGCGACGGCAAGCCCGTTCCTCCCGGGGAATTCATTCCTTATCTGGAGCATGATTCCCTGATCACGAAAGTGGATCTTTATATGCTGGAAGCGGTCTGCAGGGACTTACGGGGCTGGATCGACATGGGGATCGAACCCGTCCGGATCTCCGTAAACTACAGCCGCAGGAATTTCCTGAGAAAAACCCTGGCGGAAGACACTCTTGCCATACTGGACCGCTATGGGATCGACGGAAAGTTCATCGAGATCGAGGTCACGGAATCCTCCTTTTATGAGGATTTTCAGGCCCTCTTCGACTTTACCCAAAAGATGCATGACCGGGGGGTGGCGGTCTCCATGGACGATTTCGGCACCGGCTATTCCTCCCTTTCCATGTTCAAAAATCTGGCTTTCGACGTGGTGAAGCTGGACAAATCCTTTATCGACAGCCTGGACAGCGGGAACTGCAAGGACGAGATTGTGGTGGAATCCATCGCCTCAATGCTCACAAGGCTTCATACGGACATTGTGGCGGAGGGCGTGGAGACGGAATCCCAGCTGGGCCGTGTGATCAACCTGCACTGCAATATCATCCAGGGCTTTTTCTTCGACAGGCCTCTGCCCTATCAGGAATTCCAGAACCGGCTGCAGCACCGGGTCTATGCGTAGCCTTCCTTCCTTCTTAAGAGCTGCGTCAGCACTGCTTTTTCTTCTGACCGCGCTGGCGCTGCTTCCGGTGTCTGTGAGCCTTGCTTCCCCGGAAGCTCCCGCAGAAAGCCTTCCGAAAACCGGGGGCGGCTATGCCGCCACAAACCAGGTGGAGGGCGCCGGGTATGCGGCAAAGCTCTATAATGCGGACAACGGTCTTCCCACCTCAGACGCAAACTGCATCCTGGCGGACAGCCGGGGCAATATCTGGATCGGCGGCTACAGCGGGATCATCCGCTATGACGGCACCTTATTTGAACGACTCCCCTCCTCCATGGGCCTCACAAACGGAAAAGCCCTGTTTGAGGACAGCAGGGGCCGGATCTGGGTAGGCACCAACGACAATGGCGTGGTCCTTATGGACGGCAGCGAGCTGACGCATTTCACCTATAAGGAGGGCCTCGCATCCTCCTCCATCCGGGGCTTCGCGGAAGCTCCCGACGGAACGGTCTATATCGGCACCACCAACGGCATGGCTTATGTGGACGATCAGCTTTCCCTGCACACCATTGCCGATCCACGGCTCACGGGCAAATACATCCTCCAGATGGGTTCCGACGAAAACGGAGTGGTTTACGCAAACACCCGGGACAGCGATGTGTTCTCCATCAAAGACCGGAAGGTTTCCTCCTTTTTCAGCGCGAAGGAGCTGTCCCTGGGAAGCATCACCGCCCTCTTTCCGGCCCCCCATGAGCCCGGCTTCGTATACCTGGGCACCAATTCCGACAGGCTCTATTACGGCAGCTTTGACAGCGGCCTGAAGGATCTGCGTGACATCGACATTTCCCCTGTGGCGAAGACTAACGGCATCTCCTATGCCGCCGGCCGCCTCTTCATCCTCTCCGGCACCGCCATCGGCTATCTGGATCTCAATGAGCGCTACCACAAACTGGACCATATCCCCTTAAACAGCGCCATTGAAAACCTGGTGGAGGACTATCAGGGAAATCTCTGGGCCGCCTCCTCCCGTCAGGGAGTCATGAAGATCGTGACCAATAATTTCAGGAACCTGACTGCCATGGCGGGCGCGGCGGAGGAAGTGGTGAACACCACCTGCCTCCATGATGGCCTGCTCTATGCGGGAACAGACAAGGGGCTTTTGATCCTGACCGAAAGCAGCACCCTTGTGACCAATGAACTCACAAAATATCTGGAAAACACCAGGATCCGCTGTATCAGCGAAGATACGGACGGCGCCCTCTGGATCTCCACCTACACGAACAACCTGGGACTTGTCTGCTATACCCCCGACGGCGAGATCCTTTCCTATAATGAGGACAACGGTTTTATCAGCAACGAGACCCGCTCCACTCTGATCGCCTCCGACGGCTCGGTCCTCTCCTGCTCCAACGGTGGCCTCACCGTGCTGAAGGACGGAAAGATCCTCCGTACCCTGGGAAGCGCTTCCGGCATCGCCAACACCGTGTTCCTTACTGTGGCCGAAGGCGACAGGGGCGAGTATTATGTGGGCACGGACGGGGACGGCATCTATGTCATTGAGGGCGATAAGATCGTGAAAAAGGGAAGGGATGACGGCCTTACCAGCGACGTGATCCTGCGGATCAAAAAGGATCCCTTCCGGGATGTGTTCTGGATCATCACCTCCAACTCTGTGGAGTTCATGAAAGACGGCCGGATCACCCAGGTACAGAGCTTTCCCTACTCCAATAATTATGATGTGTACTTTGACAAAAACGGCAGCCTCTGGTTTCTTTCTTCCAATGGCATTTACCGCGCAAAGGCAGAGGAGCTTCTTGCAAACGGAGAAGCGGAATACGAATTCTACGACACCGCAAACGGCCTGCCCTCCGTTCCCACCGGCAATTCCTTCAGCTTCCTGGACAGGGAGGGGAACCTGTATATCTCCTGCAGAAACGGCGTCAGCAGGGTGAACATCGACCACTATTATGAGCAGCACACCGGGGTCAAAACCGCGATCCGCTACATCTCCTTAAACGACGAACTCATCTTTCCCGACGGAACCGGCCGCTATGTGATCCCCGCAGCCCGGGGGCGCATCCAGATCAATGCCTCCATTCTGGACTACACCCTGACAAACCCCAGGGTCCACATTTATCTGGAAGGGGCCCCTGACCCCGGCATCACTGCCACCCAGAGTAAGCTGACGCCCCTGGAATACACAGACCTTCGCTACGGCGATTATCTCCTGCATATTCAGGTCATGGACCCTGCCAAAGGAACGGTGTTTCAGGATGACACCTACCCCATCACCAAAAAGCCCATGTTTCTGGAACACATCGCGGTGCAGCTCATGCTGCTCATCATGGGGGCAGCCTGCGTGGTCTTTGTGGTCTACCGCATCATGACCGGGACCATTATCCGCAGGCAGTATGAGGAGATCCGCATCGCCAAGGAGGAAGCGGACCGGGCCAACAGCGCAAAATCAAGATTCCTGGCCAATATGTCCCATGAGATCCGCACTCCCATCAACACCATTATGGGGATGGACGAGATGATCCTGCGGGAAGACCCTTCCAGTGTTCCGGCGCCCTATCTCGACCATGTGACAGGCTACGCCCGGGACATTATGAGTGCTTCGGAATCCCTTCTGTCTTTGGTGAATGATGTGCTGGATCTCTCTAAGATCGAATCCGGCAAAATGAACCTGGTGGAGCAGGAATATGACACCGGGGACCTTCTCCGCGACCTCATCACAATGATCCGGGTCCGCAGCCGTCAGAAGGACCTGACCTTCGAAACAAAGATCGATCCCACGCTGCCCGTGAAGCTCTTCGGGGATATGGGAAAGATCAAGCAGATCGTGCTGAACCTTCTGACCAATGCGGTGAAGTACACTGAGGCCGGAGGCCTCACCCTGAGTGTCAGCGTAACGAAAAAGGACAGGGAGCATTGCGGCATCCGCTTTTCCGTAAAGGACACGGGCATCGGCATCCGCCCCGAGGATATGGACAGGCTCTTCTCCGCCTTTGAGCGGCTGGAGGAGGAGCGCAACAGCGGGATCCAGGGCACGGGTCTGGGGCTGGACATCTCCCGGCAGTTTGCCGCCCTGATGGGTGGAGAGCTGACCTGCGACAGCGTCTACGGGGAAGGCAGCGACTTTGTCTTGACAATCTCCCAGAAGATTCTGGATCCGGAAGAGCTCGGCGTCTTCGATGAGCGGGGAGCGGACCGGGAATCCAACGGTCCTTATGTGCCGCTGTTTTGCGCCCCTTCGGCAAAGGTCCTTGTGGTGGACGATAACCCCATGAACCTGACGGTCATCAAGGGGCTTTTGGCAGCCACAAAGGTCCGTGTGGCCACGGCGGAAAGCGGCGAGGAATGCCTGGAAAAACTGCAGTCGCAGGATTTCCATGTGGTGTTTTTGGACCATATGATGCCGGGAATGGACGGACCAGCGACCCTCTCCCGCATCCGGGAAATGGGGCTTTCCCTGCCGGTGTTTGCCCTCACGGCAAATATCGCGGCCGGCGGCGAGGAATTCTACCGCTCCAAAGGCTTTGACGGCTATCTGACAAAGCCCATCAACAGCAGGCTTCTGGAGAGGACACTGAAGGAAAATCTGCCGCCGGAGCTTCTGCGGGAGCCGGAAGCCGCCGCGGAGGGCGCCTCCTGTCAGCTTCCGGAAGAAATGAAATGGCTGTATGACACAGAGGGGATCGATGTTGAAAAGGGGATCAAAAGCTGCGGCGCGGTGGAGTCCTTCCTGTATTCCTTGAATCTGTTTTATAATACCATCGAGGAGAATGCCTCGGTGCTGGAAAATGCCCTGATAAACGGAGATATCCGTCTGTTCACCGTGAAGGTCCACGCCCTGAAGAGCTCTGCCAGGATCGTGGGGGCAAGGGAGCTGGAGACCCTGGCAAAACGCCTTGAGGATGCCGGCAATCGGGAAGACACCGGCATGATCGGGGAGAACGCTCCGAAGCTGCTTGCCCTTTACCGCTCCTACAGGGAGAGGCTCTCTGCTCTTGAACACAGCGCTC
>CAMNLO010000078.1 GCA_946543095.1 uncultured bacterium | reverse complement strand
AACTTTGCGTCTTGAATATTCACATATCCGCTGGAAGGAGAAAGAAGGATGATGCCGGTATCTTCATCGTATCCGACTCCAATATTTATAAGCTTTGCAACATCACGAAGCTTAAAGTAATTGTATCCGTTTACGTTGTAAGATGAAATGCCCGAAGCATCTTCGCCGTTGCAGGAGAGTTTTGCCGAGGATTCCAGAGCCTGCACTCCGCCGGAAGCTGTGGCTGCCGGGGGTGCCGCTGCCCCCTCCGCATCCCCATTGCCGCAGGCCGTCAGGACAAACAGCAGGGCTGCCGCCGCCGCAGCGGTAAGTATCTTTTTCAGTTTCATGGAATGCCTTTTCCTCCCTGAGCAAATCTGCACTATCCGTTTAGGATAGCAAATGGGTGGGAGGAATTCAACCGGAGATCACTGAAAGCTTTCCTTCACGCACTCCGGCAGCTTTCCCTTTGCAAAGCCGCAGTACAGCTCCCTGCTGCCTTTTTCCCTTAACTCCACCGTAGCGGAATAATCGGAGCCCTCCTGCCAGATCAGCCTGTAGCGCTCCAGATCCCGGATGGTCACATAGGGCAGGATCTCCCGGATCTCATCAGGATCCGCGTAGGTCCGGCTCTCCCAGCTGTAGCTGCTGTCCTCTCCGTCTTCCTGCGCGTCACCGCTCAGGGCATACACCCCGGGACCGTCCACGGTGATCTCCTTCACCTCCTCCGGCAAAAGCGTAAGCTTCGGCTCGATCCCCGAGCGTTTCAGGACCTCCATGGTTTCCGTGAAATCCTGATACACCGGATAGGTCCAGGAATTATAGTTTTCACTCCGGGGGCCGTAGTACTGCCGCATCTCCAGCTCAAATACGGGAGCCTCATCCCGTATCTGGGCAAAGCTTCTGTTTGCGTATTCCTTTGCATAGGCGTTGTAAAGCCGAAGGGCCTTCTCGCCGGTGAGCATCTGCTGTCTTATGTCGGGCAGAAGATCCGCCGGCTCTCCGTTCCAGTCCAAAACACCGATCAGCATCTCCGGGACCCTGTTCCGGAATTCTTCGGAATAGAGCTGGCAGGATCCGGAAAGATACTCCGTATCCTTCACCAGCTCATCCCAGGCATCCTCATCCGCGTTGTAATCCACATAAACACTGCGGTACACATCCCGGCCGTTCTTCAGATGATAGCAGACCACGCAATAGCCGTTCTTAGGCGTATCCTCCGAGTTCTCCAGATTGTTCCTCGCAATGATCAGGATGGGGGACACATTGGTGACATGCATCTGTCTCAGCACCAGCTCCTCGCCTCCCACATAGCCCTCTTCCCCGTCCAGGTCGTAGAATTCACAGGTGCTCCCGTTCTGAAGGTAGAAGGCGGCGCTTTCCACGTTTGCCTCGGCCGGTACATAGCGGTCAAAGCCGGTGAGGTCAAAGATCAGGCATCCAAAGAGGACCGCACAGATCACGGCGGAAACCCCCACGCTGATAAAATGCTTTCCCCAGGCCCTGATGTCCCACTCGTAGATCATCTCCACCGCCAGATGCCCAAGCAAAAGCCCCAGCGCAGTGCCGAAGATCAAAAACCCCGTGGAATGCCCCGTGACCCCATAGAAGAAGGAGCCTCCCGCCATGCCGGCAAACACCAGAATGGCGGTTTTGATCACGGGCTTGGTGGGGGCGAAGGCCATTGCCCTCCCGGCAGCCTCCGACGGGCGCATTCTGTACAGGAAGACACAGAGGGCAAAATACAGGGCGATCAAAAGCAGCAGCCATAAAAAGGAGGGAACCGTCAGGGAAAGCTTCTGCGCAAGGATCGCGGGACTCACCGCCACCCTGCCCAGGGCCGGATCCCAGGTGTAGCCATAGCCGCCGCCGATCTCCCCAATGTAATACTGCTCCGACGCAAACGAAACGATCTGTCTGGACACCAGCGCCGTGGGTGTCAGGCCATAGCCATACCAGAAATCCGAGAAGCTTTGATTGACCACATAGTAATGCCTGAAAAACAGGCCCATATCCAGATCCAGCAGCAGGTTTGCAAAGGGCTCATACAAAGCCAGCACCAGTCCTCCCGCCACGGCCACCAGTATATGGCCTGTCAGCATGACAGCCAGCACTCCGGTGACATAGCCGGAAAGCAGTGCCAGGAGGTTCAGGGCCTCGGAAAGAAGAAGATCCGCGGCAAGCCCCGGGATGAACACATTTCCCGGCAGGCCCTTCGGCAGGAATAAGGCCGCGGATAAAAGACCCAAAGCCAGCATGGACAGATGCGTCACCAGATAGATCAAAAGCGAATTCACCGTGATCACGGCAAAGCGCACTCCCCTGCTCACCGGCACCGAATGATAGAAATCCACCTTGCTTTTGTTCATCAGGAATCCGAAGCCCTGGCAGGCTAAAAACGCTCCCGCCAGCAGGAATAGAAACTGCTGGAAACCGCAGACTCCGAACAGGGTATGGTACAGCTCCCTGATGTGATACAGATCCTGTGCCGTGGGCTGGGGGCCGGCATCCAGGGCCGAACTGTGTATGGCCAGCATGGCTGACACCGGGTAAAGGAAGGCCTGACCGATGAGGGCCAGCCAGAATACCCACAGTCTGCGTTTCAGGTTTTCCCTGATGCTATTCAAGAATAAGACGCTTGACGTCATAGCCGATCACCTCCGTTTCCGATATAAAGATCTCTTCCAGGGTCAGGGGCAGCAATTCATAATAGATGGGGGCCGCCTCCCTGACGATCCGCTCCGTCTCCTCCCTGCTTCCCCGGACAGTCCAGGTCCGCAGGCGTCCGCGGCATTCCTCTTTGATGATGTTCAGCTTCCCTTTGATCTCCATGGCCGCATCCTCCTCGGAGAACACCGCCTGCAGCTTCTGAACACTCTCCTTTAATTCCTCCAGATCCTTCTCCAGAAGCACCCCGCCCTTGTGCAGAAGACCCACGGTGTCGCAGATATCCTCCAGCTCCCTTAAATTGTGGCTGGCAATGATGGGGGTCAGGCCTCTTTTGTCGATCTCCGCGGCAAACAACGCCTTCACTCCCTGGCGCATCACCGGATCCAGGCCGTCAAAGGTCTCATCCAGATAGAGATACTTTGTGTTTGCCGAAAGCCCCAAAAGAATGGACAGCTGTTTTTTCATGCCCTTGGAAAAGGTGGAGATCTTCCGCTTGGGATCCAGCTCAAAGGTGGTAAGCAGCTTCTCAAAGCCCTCCCTGTCGAAATCCGGATAGATATGGGCTGCGTAGTCCTCCATATCTCCAGGATTTCCGGTGCCGAAGAAATAGGGCTCATCCGCTATGAAATAAAAGCTCCGCTTCACTGACGGATGCTCAAATACCGGTTCCCCGTCCACAAGGATCTCCCCTGCGTCCTGCTTCAGCACTCCGCTCATCATGCGCAGCACCGTGCTTTTCCCGGCGCCGTTGGTGCCGATCATCCCGAAGACCTGACCTTCTTTGATATTCAGGCTTAAGTCCGTCACAGCCGCAAAGCCGTCAAAGGACTTGCTGATGTTTTTGATCTCAATCATGTTTTCCTCCAATGCCGGTCTTTTCGTCCCCTGAAAGCCGCTCCAGCTCCTGCTTCAGCTCCTGCCCGGTGATCCCTGCCTTCATGGCCTCTTCGGCAGCCTGAATAAACGCATCCTTCTTGTCCATACGCCGTTTCTCCTTCAACTCCTCCCCGTAGGAAACAAAATTGCCCCTGCCCTTCACCGTGTAGAGATATCCCTGCCGCTCCAGCTCCGCGTAGGCCTTCTGCACCGTATTGGGGTTCACCCCCAGGTCGATGGCCAGCTGTCTGACGGAGGGAAGCCGCTCGTTTTCCGAAAGGCCTCCTGCCTCCACCAGCTCCCTGATGCGGGATACGATCTGTTCATACACGGGTCTCGGATCCCTGTAATCCAGAAATATCATATTTCCTCCAATTCCGAAGCGCAGCGAAGGAAACGCGAGGCGAATGTCAGATTCGCCGATGCGATTCAAATCGGTGACGCTTCGGCACCGATTTGGAGTTTGAAAGAAATGCTATCGAGCAGTTCTTTCAAACTTCCTCACATTCCGATCCCATCTCAGCATTATGTCGACTTCTGTATCCTAACATCCCTGTGTGTATTATGTCAAGTAGTACACGTAAAAAAAATAATTCGGGATCCCGGAGCCTTCGCCGGATCCCGAACAGTGACGGATTATTTAATTCAGTCTCATGGTCTCGATCCCCTTGGAGGTCACCAGAGTGTAGCGGTAGCCTCTGCCTCTGGGAGACGCCAAAAGCACCGGGGAATTGAAGGTGGCGGAGAGCTTCTTCCGGCCGGAAAGGCTGAACACCCGGCATTCCGTGCTGTTGTAGGCCATCAGGCTGCCGTTCCCCGTCACAATATCCGTGTAGTCAATGTCCAACAGGACGCTGCTGCTCTTCTCTCCCTCCTGCCCGTAGGTCTCCAGCCGGTATTTCGCCTGGCCGGAGGTATCGGAGAACACCAGGTTCACATAGCCCCCGCTGACATAGGCGGAAATGATCCGGTCCTGCAGGAAGATCTCCGTTTTGCTCACCGGGATCTCGCTGCCGTTGTAGATCATCAGCCTGTCGTCGGACAGCGCATATATGGTATCGCTGCTTAAAAAGCCGATCATAGGCACCACCCGGCCGATATAGTCGTAGCCGGAAACATAGCGGTCCGTGTAGTTCTGCCCCACCTCGCCGAAATTATAGAAGCTGACGCTGGTCCTGAATTCTCCCCTGTCTGCGTAGAGATAGCTGACGGCAAACAAAGAGGCATCCGGAGACAGGGCGATGGCCAGAGGATAGCCGCTGCCTGACATACTGGTCCTGAAGCCCACCAGTTCCTCGCCTGCTGCGTTGTAAACATAGATCCAGGTGGTCTCCCCGTCGATCTCCAGGGCAGAGACAATACCGTTTTCGGACACGGCGGCATTCCGGATGGGGAGCGTTGTCCTGATCTCTCCCAGCACTTCCTTTTCGTTCACCAGATAGATGGCCCGGCCGTTCTCGTCATAGAGTGCGGCACAGCCGCCGCTGACCGCGGCCCTGGGGTCCTGCAGCTCAAAGGTCACATCCCACAGCTTTTCTCCTCTGGCATCCACGCCGTGGGCGCCGTCCTTGCTGTACACCAGGATGCTGTCCCCCAGCCTCCGGTGTATGGTGCCGGGAATGGCTTCCCTCTGGGCAAAGGAGACTACCTCGTAGCCGTCGTATTCCTTCAGCAGATAGCTGCGGTAGATGATAATGCCGGACACAATGAGGATCGCAAGAAGAATCAGCCCTCTGTAGATCAGCTGGAACCGGTGCAGAAATATACTGCGCAGCGCCTCCTTTGTGGCACTGTGCTTCGGTTTTTCATATTTATAGATATCCGCCAATGACATCCCTCCGGGCGTTCCTGAAAAACAACGCACAGGCACTGCTTCGCTGTTTTTCCAAACTTGTGAAGAATCCGCGAATGCGGATTCTTCGGTTGAACTTTGAGCATTCAGCTGACAAGCTGAATGTTCAAAGTTCAATCCTTCCTTCCAGAGCACGCAAAAGCGTGACCTCATCGATGTTTTCCAGCTCTCCTCCCACGGGAACGCCGCTGGCGATCCGGGAGACCCTGATCCCCGCAGGCTTCACCAGCTTCGCGATATACATGGCGGTGGTTTCCCCCTCAAGGCTTGAGCCGGTGGCCAGGATCACCTCCTCCACATTCCCCTCCAGCCTGGTGATCAGTTCCTTTAAACGGATATCCTTGGGACCGATGCCCAGCATTGGGGAAATGGCTCCGTGGAGCACATGATAGACTCCCTCGTACTTGCCTGTCCTTTCATAGGCGGCCAGATCCCTGGGGGTCTCCACCACCATGATCTTTCCCTTGTCCCGGCCTTCCTTTGCGCAGATGGGACAGATCTCCTCATCCGAGAAATTCTGGCAGATCCGGCAGTAGCGGATATTCTGCTTTGCAGAGGTGATGGCATCCGTCAGGCGCTTCACCCTTTGCTCCGGCAGCCCCACAAGAAAAAACGCCATCCGCTCGGCGCTTTTCTTTCCGATCCCCGGCAGCGCGGAAAGCTCCTCCATCAGGCTTGTGAGATGAGTGCTGTAGGCCTCCATTTAGAAGGGCATCCCTCCCAAGCCGCCTCCCATCAGGGCTTCGCTTTCCTTATTGATCTGCTCCATGGCGTCGTTTAATGCTGTGATCAGCATCTCCTCCAGCATCTCCACTTCCTCGGGATCCGCTGCTTCGGGAGAGATCTTAACACTCTTTACCGTTTTCTCGCCGGTGAGGATCACCTCTACGGCACCGCCGCCGGCTGTGGCCTTAAACTCCTTCTCCGAAAGAGCCTTCTGGCCCTCCTCCAGCTTTCTCTGCATCCGCTGGGCCTGTTTCATCAGATTGTTCATGTTCCCGGGCATACCGCCGGGAAAACCGCCCCTTTTTGCCATTGAAATCTCCTTTTTATTCGCTTACGATATCCACTCCCGTCAGATCGCCGCCCATGTCCGACACTTTTTCCAGAAAGAGCTCCTCTGTGCTGACGCAGTGGTCCTCAAGGGATTCGTTTTCTCCCAACATAAGGATGTTCAGCTCCACTTCGCCCCCGATGAACTCCGAGAGCGTTTTTTCCACATATTCCCTGCGTTCCTGAACCTTTGGCAGAGACATTTTGTCATCCCCGGGATAGGCCAGAGTAAGCCTTCCTTCGGGATCGATCCCGCATTGCCCTTTCTTCAGATAGAATTTGAACCATTCCGGAAACGCATCTACGGCGCGTCCCCAGTTCCCCACCAGCTTCTTCACAGCCTCCGGCGGAGCCTTTTTCAGCTTCGGCCTTTCCTTTTTTTCTGCCGGAGCGCCCTGGACTTTAGCCCCTTCCGTCTTCAGCACCTGCACCACCTTCTGGGTTACGGGTCTCTCGGAAAGCTCCTTCAGCTGCTTCTCCAGAAGGGAGAGCCTTGCCAGAAGGGACTCCTCGTCCCGTTCCATCCGGGGTTCGCAGAGCCGGATCAGCGCCACCTCCAGCTGCACCCGTTTCTGGGTGGAAAACCTGAGATCATCGGAGAGCGCGCTGAAAATGCGGATGTAACGGATCAGATCCCCTGTGTCCGCCAGCTTTCCGTCCTCCTTCAGCCGCTCCATGGCCTCCGTACTGATGTCCACAGCCTCCGCAATGCCGTCTCCCGCCGTTTTGAGAAGCAGCAGGGTTCTG
>CAMNLO010000077.1 GCA_946543095.1 uncultured bacterium | reverse complement strand
TCCCACATCCAGAATGATTTCAACAAGGGATTGTCTGAATGGACGGAAAAGAAATTCCGGTTTTACTGCTTAAGCGACAATATCGCCACCCTCACCGCCATTGCCAATGACATCAGCTACGACGAGGTCTTCCGTTTCCAGTTAAAGGGGCGGCTGACGGACAAAGACCTGGTGTTTGCCATCTCCGGCAGCGGCAATTCCAAAAACGTGATCAATGCCGTGGAATATGCCAAAGAGACAGGGGCGAAGGTCATCGGCTTAACGGGCTATGACGGCGGAAAGCTGGCACAGCTTTCGGATGTAAACGTCCACGTCCCGGTGATGAGCATGCAGGTCACGGAGGACATTCACATGGTGCTGGACCACCTGATCATGGGGATCTTTTACGAGACCATGTGCGGAAAGAACCATCTGAAAGATAAGACCTGCTGAGGCGGAAAAAGTTTACATAACTCCAGTATGAATCATCATGAAACAGATTACAGTAAACGAGGTTGACATCAAATGAGCAAGATCCTGATCACCGGCGCTGCCGGTTTTATCGGTTCCCAGCTGGCCCACAGGCTCCATCAGAAGGGGGAGCAGGTGGTGCTTATGGACAATTTTTCCTACGGCTCGGAGGACAATCTGATCTTTGAGGACTGTGATTTCAGGGACAGCATCCACAGAAAGGATATCCGGGACCGGGCATTCATGGAAGCCCTGATGGAAAAAGAGACCTTCGACGAGATCTACCACATCGCCGCCATCACGCCCCTGCCGGACTGCCAGAATAATCCCACGGAGGCTGTGGACGTGAATGTCCGGGGGACGGTTCTGATCCTGGAGCTGGCCAGAAAATACGGAGTGAAGAAGGTCTATTTCGCCAGCACCTCTGCGGTCTACGAAAACAACAGTGATTTCCCCTCCAGGGAGGAGCATGTGGAATATCCCGGACTGATCTACCCCTCCACCAAGTTTGCGGCGGAGCAGTTCTGCAGGGCCTTTTCCACGGCCTACGGCATCCCTGTGGTGGTATTCCGGTTCGCCAATGTCTACGGACCCCATATCGACTGCCTCCGCACCACCCCTCCCGTCATGGGATATCTGATCCGTGAGTTCTACAAGGGCAATTCCCCCATCCTCCATTCCACCGGAAAGCAGGAGCGGGATTTCATCTTTGTGGAGGACCTGATCGATCTGGCCCTGGCGGTGAGAAGCGCAGAGCACTTCGATATCGTGAACGTTTCCACCGAGACCACCGTTTCCATCAATGCCATCGCGGAGCTCATCGCAAAGGAAATGGACTGCGAAGACATTCCCCTTCAATATGCGGAGGTGGCGCATTTCTGGGCGAAATACCCGGAGCTTTACGAAAAGCCCTATCCCATTTCCGAGGAAATGCTGGCCCATGAGGTGTTAAAATACACCTGCCTCTCCACGGAACACGCAAGGACCTACGGCTGGGCGCCGAAAACCGATCTGAAGGAGGGTGTCCGGAAAACTGTGGAGTTCTCCGTGGACGTTTTGAGAAAGGCCGGGATCCCGGAAAGAAAGCACTGAAGCTATGGATAAGATCACACTGGTAATGCCCTGTTACAATGAGGAGGAAGCCCTCCCCCATACCCTGCCGGAGGTAAACCGGCTGATGGATTCCATGCCTCAGGTGGAATTCGAAGTCATCCTTGTGGACAACTGTTCCGAGGACAGAACCCTGGAGCTGATGCGGAAAGCCCATGAGGAAGACCCCCGCTATCAGTACATTTCCTTTTCCCGCAACTTCGGAAAGGATTCCTCCATGTACGCCGGCCTCTCCGCCGCCACCGGGGATTACGTCACCATTATGGACGCGGATCTTCAGGATCCCACGGAGCTGCTGCCGGAAATGTATGAGCTCTTAAAGACCGGGGAATACGACTGCGTGGCCGCAAAAAGAGGAGACCGGGCGGGCGAGCCCTTCCTGCGCTCCGTGCTGGCAGACGCCTTCTACCGGCTGATCAACAGCATCTCCGACTATGAAATGGTCAGCGGCGCCAGGGATTTCCGCCTGATGACAAAGCAGATGGTGCAGGCGGTGATCTCCGTAGGGGAAAATGTGCGCTACACCAAGGGAATCTTTTCCTGGGTGGGCTTCCGGACCAAATGGCTGACCTACGGAAACAAGGAACGGGTGGCCGGGGACACGAAGCTGCCCATGAAGAGCGCCATCAACTATGCCTTCCGCGGCATCGTGGCCTTTTCCACGGTGCCCCTGGTGCTGGCCAGCATGGCAGGCTTTTTATTCTGCGCCGCCGCCTTTGTGTACACCCTCGTTGTCATCATCAAGCAGCTGCTCTATCATGAGGCGGTGAGCGGCTACGCCTCCTTAATGAGCGTCATGCTCTTCGGCTTCGGGCTGGTGCTTCTGGTGCTTGGGATCATCGGACAGTATCTGGCCCAGATGTATCTGGAGATCAAGAACCGGCCGAAATTCATCATTCGGGAGAGCAGTTATTCGGATGCGGTAAAATAGACAGACCGGGAAGACAGGAAGCCCGCCGGTGAGGCGGGACGTCACAAGACAGAAATACTGTTAGAATTAAAGTATGGAAAAACAATGAGCCGGACGGACTGGCTATTTTTCTATTCAACGTAAAACAATTGATACAATATTCATTTTATAAACATAGGTGTAGGTTACTTTTTCAGCGACCTTTTGAATCATCCTGACGCCAATCTTGCTTTCCGGATTCCTGGACGCGTCAAAATCCAGCGGATCATAAGAATCACCGATACTTCGAATCAGAATCTCGATGCTATCATCATCATTAAATACATGTATATCAAACAAACTGTCAATTCCACTCACTTTCCCGTTTGTTTCCTTTTGATGGGCAATCATATCCACCGCAAGTTCTTCAGAACTGAGTGCCGCGAAATACGCCATTCTCCGGGTCTTTCCGTTTTTCTCCAGGTATTCCTGAATCTTTCCGGAAATGCCAACTGCATTTTCATCTGTTCCCCTGATCTCATATTCAAAACTCGAGGAACGGTTAAGTATATGCGGCCTAAGTCGTAAAATACGGTCTTCTATTGTTGGATTGTTTCGGCTTAAAAACATCATCACAGGAATCATTATCACCTGGCCTACAAATGGATTGCTTCCGAAAGAAATCCATAATCCCGTTTTTCCCATAACCGGGATCATTATTATCAGCATTAGTGGATAAATAATGGAATCCGGAATGGATGCCATCATGAGGGAGGAACCAAACCGTTCTGTAGACTCATAAAAATTAGTTAATACGAATTGTACCAGATATCCCACCTGGAAAAGACATACAAAGAAGGAGCCCATCTGTATATCCGGTGTCATATCCATACCGAACATCCGCGTCAGCACCGGCGTTGCTAAAAAACAGGCTATGCTGAAAATCACTGCAATAAAAATACCCATTCTCAGGGATTCACGGACTGTTTTTTTGAGCGCATACGAATCTCTCTGAGCATAAAACACACCAAACAAAGGGCTTGAGTCGTATCCAACAGCGATCAGGGGCAGACGAAGGACTTTTTTTATATTGTTAACAATGGATACAGTAGAAAGAATCAGTGCTTCTCCCGGAATGAGTGTCAGAATGATATTATTGACTATAGCAAGCGCAATACAATCAATGATGTTGTCGAGCGAAGCCGGCAATCCACTTTTAAAAGTGTCCCGGATTTCAACAGGACTAAGCAGTACCGGTTTTAGCCTTGCATCAATTCTTCGGTATTTTAAAACCGCCAGACCTCCGACAAATTCGAGAAATGCCGCTGTGCTGCTGCCGATGCCAAGCCCCGCCATTTTTAATTCACCCGGAAGAAGGATGACACTGATTACTGAAACAATGACATTACAGATGATGTTGAACAATCCAAGAGATGCCCGCTCCATCTGATAGCCAAGCACACCGATGGTTTCCCGCACGGAGCCGGATATCGAAGAGAGGAAGACCATGGGCGCACAAAAACGCAGATACAGCAGACTGTATCTGCAGATTTCACCGGATGATTTCGAGCCTCCAAAACTGAGGACCAGTTTTTCGGAAAAGAAAAGAATGACACCGGTGAAGAACAAACCGAAAAGAGCCGCCAACGTAACACCTCCCGCGAAGGTGCGCCGGAATTCTTCATGATTTGCACGACCTTTAGCCCACGTGATTCTCAGACAGGTCCCATGGACAATTGCATTCATAAGCGCAAGGAACATTCCATATGAAGGTAATGCTATTGCCACAGCTGCAATCGCTTCCGGACCCATGGCATTTCCCGCTATTATATTGTCCACCATATACATGAATCCGAGCATCGTCGCATGAACCAATGTTCCGGGATACATTCGTATAAGCGTTCTTCTAATGATCTGACCGCTGGTGGCTCTCGGCTCTTCCATATATATTTCCTATTATGATGCTTATTTCCTCAATCGTGATTCTTGATATGTTGAATGAGCCTGATTCCAAAACCGGAAGGTGCAAGCAGAATCGCATCCTTTGAAGATCCACCGTCGATGGTTCTGTTTCCCAATGGATTAAAGAATCCTTTGTCCGTAAAAAACTTCATTGCTTCGTCAAAATCATCGACATTGATGCGAATAACCATCAGGTCATTCGGCATGGGAAGCTTATCGCCGGCCGAAGAAACATCGACATGGAAGCCATTTGCGTCCTTCATGCGGAATTCCGTAATATCCTCGTTATTTAGCTTCTCTTTTACGTGAGTCGTCTCAAATCCCAGTTCCTCAAATATTTTGACAATTTCCTCTGCGTGTCTTGTACATATCAGCGGATTAAAGCTTGTGATCTTCATGGCTTTCTTTCTATCCTCCCATTAATTCCATAATATCTTTCAAATGATTGACAGTTGCTTCGCGCTCTTTTTCATTTACTTTTTCCTTTAAGGCCGCCCGGTGAAAGGCTATTTTCTCTTTACGTTCCTTATCGGTTATAACATTATTCTACTATCATTGATTTTTACTGTCCGGCGGGGGAAACGCTTTAATCAGCGTTTCCTTAATTATCTATGATCAGGGAGGCGCAGTGGATATCCTCCGACAGGTCGTAGAGCCGGCCGGAGGTAAGGCCCACCACCCGGGGTCTCAGCACATACCCCGACACATTCTGGACCACCCTTGCGTATTCCCCGTTGGAGAGATGAACGATGCTGTCCACGGGATAGAGGATCAGGATGTCCAGGAAGCTCTTCATGGCGTTGATATCCATTTCCTGGGTCATGCTCATGATCATCTCGATGGCCTCCCGTTTCGGGAAGGCATCCTTATAGGGACGTGCCGTGACCAGCGCGTCAAACACATCCGCCACGGAAATGATCTTCGCGTATTTATGGATCTGGTCCCCGCTCATCTTTAAGGGGTAGCCATGGCCGTTCTGCTTTTCGTGATGCTCCAGAACCCCCATCAGCACTCCTTCGGAAAGGGTGGCCTTTTCCTTCAGGATCTGGTAGCTGAAGAGGGAGTGCTGCTTCATCACCTCGAACTCCTCGGGGGTGAGGCGCTCCGGCTTGTTCAGGATCTCCTCCGGGACTCTGGTCTTTCCCACATCATGGAGAAGGCCCGCAAGGCCGATCTCCTTTAATTCCCGGTGTGTCAGGCCGTAGTTCTTGCCGATGGTCATGGCCATGGCCGCCACATCCACGCTGTGCTTGAAGGTGTATTCGTCGCAGATCTTGATCTGGTCCAGATCCAGGGCCACGGCATTGTTGGAGGCCAGGGCTCCCAGAAGCTCTTCCGTCACACTGTGGGCGGCGCTTTCGAAATCTTCGGAATCCGTATTGTGGTAGATATACTCTATCCCTTCATAGATCCGCTTCTTCACCGCTTCGCTGAGGACCACGGAGGACCTGTCCGGCACCCGGTTTTTCTCGATCTCCTCCCGGGCCCCGTTCTGCAGGGATTCCATCAGCTCTTCGGCCGTTTGCTCCGGAGCCTTTTCCCTGCCCCGGATATAGACGCCGGTTACGCCGCTTTCCAGAAGATAATCGATATGAAAATCATCCAGGACAGTGCCCCGCTCGATCAGGGAGTGGCCGGCCTTATCCTCCACAGCCTGCTCCAGGACCATGCCTGCAACCAGTTCTTCTATCTCTATAAATGTACGTGCTGCCATAAAATCTTTCCGATAATAACCAGTGCCTGACCAGAGTGCATTTATTCGGGACGGTTGCTGACTTCGATCA
This sequence comes from uncultured bacterium, assembly GCA_946543095.1. Taxonomy (GTDB): domain Bacteria; phylum Bacillota; class Clostridia; order Lachnospirales; family Lachnospiraceae; genus CAMNLO01. Next base: position 983 of record CAMNLO010000077.1, on the reverse strand, counting down.
GCTTCTCAAGCACTGTTTTCGCCTTGCCGGAATCAATGAGCTGCGCCGCAAGACGGATCCCCTCCTGCATGCTCTCAGCCTTTCCGCCGATATAGAGGGAGGCCCCTGCGTTCATCAAAACCGCATCCCGCTTGGGTCCCTTCACTCCCTTTAAGATATCCTTCAGGATCTCCGCATTCTGTTCGGGACTGCCTCCCTTTAATTCCTCCCTGGCGCAACGGGTGAGACCGAAATCCTCCGGTGTGATCACATAGGACTTATACCAGCCGTCCCGGATCTCGCAGATCCTGGTGGGGGCACTTAAGGAGATCTCATCCAGCTTGTCCTTGCCGTAGACCACCATGCCCCTTTTGATCCCCAGGCTCTGGAGCACCTTTGCCAGAGGCTCCACCAGATAATCGTCATAAACCCCAAGAAGCTGCATGGAGGGGCTTCCCGGATTGGTCAGGGGCCCCAGGATATTGAACACCGTGCGGAACCCCAGCTCCTTCCGGATGGCTCCCACGTATTTCATGGAGGTGTGGTATTTCTGGGCAAAGAAGAAACACATCCCCACTTCCTTCAAGAGCTGCATGCAGCGGTCCGGGCTCTGATCGATATTGACCCCAAGGGCCTCCAAACAGTCCGCCGTGCCGCAAAGGGAGGAGGCTGCCCTGTTTCCGTGCTTTGCCACCTTCATACCGCCTGCTGCCGCCACCAAAGCGGAGGTGGTGGAGATATTAAAGCTTCCGGCGTTATCTCCCCCTGTTCCCACGATCTCGAAGAGCTCCATGTCCGTCTCCACCTTTGTGGCGTGGTCCCGCATGGCCGCGGCGCAGCCTGCGATCTCATCCGTGGTCTCGGCTCTTGCGCTCTTGGTGGAAAGAGCTGCCAGAAAGGCCGCGTTCTGGGTGGGACTGGTCTCGCCGCTCATGATCTCGTTCATGACGGCGTAGGCCTCCTCGTAGGTCAGATCCTCCTTGTTGACAATCTTCACAATGGCT
>CAMNLO010000076.1 GCA_946543095.1 uncultured bacterium | reverse complement strand
ATCTCCGCCTCGTCCCTGACACCCCCCAGGCAGATCCGCTCATAGGGCAGCTCCAGGGCTCTTGCGATGCTTTTTACCACGGAGGTCTTTCCGGTCCCGGGAGGGCCCACCAGACAGAGGATCGGAGACTTGCCGTCGGGCTTTCTGGCGCGAACCGCCAGAAACTCCATCACTCTCTCCTTCACCTTCTCCAGTCCGTAGTGATCCTCTTCCAACACCTGCTCCGCATGCAGCAGGTCCTTGTTCTCCTCCAAGGTCTTATCCCAGGGCAGCTCCAGAAGGGTCTCGATATAGCCCCTTTCCACGCTGGCCTCTGAATTGTTAAAGCCCAGCTTCTCGTAACGGCTGATGGCTTTTTCGATCTTTTCCTTGACTTCTTCGGAGGCCTCCAGCGCTTCCAGAGCCTTCCGCATCTCCCCGATCTCGGAGAGCTCCTCCTCGTCCTCCAGCTCCTCCTGAAGATAGCTCATCTGCTCCCTCAGGATGTAATTCCGCTGGTTTTCGTCCATCTTTTCCTGAAGCTTCACGGCGATCTCCTGACGGATCCTGGCGATATCCCGCTCGCTGGTAAGATACCCCATTAAGATCCCGAAGCGCTCGTCCAGATCCTTTGCCATCAGGAAGGCCTGCCTGTCCTCATGTCCCAGAGGCAGCTGCAGCGCGATCCTGTCGATGGCGGCATCCAGCCGGTCCATATCCTGGAGGCTGCGCAGCACATTCTCTCCCACCTTGGGGAACGCCACGCAGTATTCCGCGAATTTCTCCTTCAGCTCCCGGAGCATTGCCTCATAGCGCAGCTCATCCTCGGGAGAGGCGGGCATGGAAATCTCTTCCGGGAGGCGAGAGTTTCCTTCGGAAACGATCCTGGCAGTGGCAAAAACCCTTCCATCAGGTCCGTTTTCCAGATCCAGGACCTCCGCCCTCTCATTGCCCTCCACCAAAACCCTGGTGACTCCCCCGGGCATCCGGATCAGCTGTTTGATCCTGGAGCGCAGGCCGATGGGCAGAATATTGTCCATAGTGGGAACAAAGCTTCCTACAGCCTCTTCGGAGCCCTGATCCTCACCTGTGAGGATCAAAACGCTCTCATCCGCCGCGAAAGCTTTTTCCACTGCTTTGATATCCGCTGGTTTACGCAGGTCAAAATGCATGATCATCCCGGGCAGTATCGTAATGCCATGGATAACGATGACCGGCAGTTTAAACTCTTCCAAAAACACTCCTTTGCTCTGATAAACGGCTTACGCCGATTTTTCCAGTCTGGGCTTTTCCCTACCTTCCGCGGCGTCCCTGGTGATGATGCACCTGGAAACATGCTCTTCGGAAGGGATCTCATACATCACGTCAAGCATCAGCTTTTCCATGATGGTGCGGAGGCCTCTGGCTCCCGTTTTCTGCTCATGCGCCTGTCTCGCGATCTCCTCCACTGCCTCGTCCTCAAAGGAAAGCTCCACGTCATCGAACCGAAACAGCTTCTGGTACTGCTTGATCAGAGCGCTCTTGGGCTCTCTTAAGATCCGCTGCAGCGCCTGCTCGTCCAGAGCATCCAGTGCCACGGTCACGGGGACTCTCCCCACAAATTCCGGGATCAGTCCGAACTTCACCAGATCCTGGGGAGCCACCTTGCTCAAAAGCTGAATGGTCTCCTGCTTATTCCCCGCTCCGATCTCGGCGCCGAAGCCGATGGATTTCCGGTTTAAACGTCTTTCTATGATCTTGTCCAGTCCCTCGAAGGCGCCACCGCAGATGAACAGGATATCCTTGGTGTTGATGGTCAGAAGCTCCTGGTGGGGATGCTTCCTGCCCCCCTGGGGCGGTACGGAGGCCTGGGTCCCTTCGATGATCTTTAATAGCGCCTGCTGCACTCCTTCGCCGGACACATCCCGGGTGATGGAGACATTCTCGCTCTTTCTCGTGATCTTGTCGATCTCGTCGATATAGATGATGCCGCAGCTGGCCTTTTCCAGGTCATACTCCGCAGCCTGGATGAGACGCAGCAGGATGTTCTCCACATCCTCTCCCACATAGCCCGCTTCCGTCAGCGTCGTGGCGTCCGCAATGGCAAAGGGAACGCCGATGATCTTCGCCAGGGTCTGGGCCAGGTAGGTCTTGCCGGAGCCTGTGGGCCCCATGATCAGGACATTGGATTTCTGCAGCTCCACTCCGTCATCATCCTCGGAGCCGGCGGACAGGACCCGCTTGTAGTGGTTATACACCGCCACAGAGAGGCTCTTCTTCGCCTCCTCCTGTCCGATGACGTATTCATCCAGAAAGGCCTTGATCTCCATGGGCTTTAACAGCTTTAAGGCAAAGGGCTGCTTGTCATGGGAGGGCTCCTCCACCATTTCCAGAGGGGCTTCCGTTAATTCCTCCTCCTCATCGCCATAATCGCCGAAGCCCAGATTGTCGTCCAGGATATCCTTGCAGGTCTCTACGCATTCATCACAGATATAGATCCCGTTGGGGCCGGAGATCAGCTTTTTGATCTGATCCTGTCCCCTGCCGCAGAAGGAACACTTCACCTGATATTCCATCTTCATTTCTTTTTGTCCTTTTTATCCGTCTTCTCTTTTGCTTCCTTATCGGATCTCTCTTTTTCCTCTTCCTGCTCGCTGCGGGAGGAGATGACCATATCGATCAGGCCGTACTCCTTTGCCTCCTCGGCGCTCATCCAGTTGTCACGGTCCGTATCCCTGGAGACGGTCTCGATATCCTGGCCGGTGTTGGCGGAAAGGATCTCGTTGAGTCTCTGCTTGGTCTTCAGGATGTGCTTCGCCGTGATCTCGATCTCCGTGGCCTGGCCCTGGCTGCCGCCGGAGGGCTGGTGGATCATGATCTCCGCGTTGGGCAGGGCAAGGCGCTTGCCCTTTGTCCCGCCTGCCAGGAGGAAGGCCCCCATGCTGGCAGCCAGGCCCACGCAGATGGTGGATACGTCGCACTTGATATAACGCATCGTATCGTATATCGCAAATCCCGCTGTTACCGAGCCGCCCGGAGAATTAATATAAATCTGAATGTCCTTTTCCGGGTCCTCGGCCTCTAAAAATAACAGCTGTGCTATAACGATGCTGGCGGAGACGTCCGTGACCTCTTCTCCCAGGAAAATGATCCGTTCCTTCAGCAGTCTGGAATAAATATCATATGATCTTTCCCCTCTGCTGGTCTGTTCTATTACATAAGGCACCAAACTCATGGATTATTTCTCCTCTTTTTCCTCTTTCTTCTCTTCCTTATCCTTCTTCGCCTTCTTTGTCTCCTTCACTTCCTTGGAGTTGTCCACGATGAAGTCCGCGGCCTTGCCGATGACCACATCCTCTGTCAGCTCCTTTAAGCCGTCCTCTCCCAGAAGCTCCTTGTAGCGGTCCGCGTTCATGTAGTAGGCTGTGGCCCTCTTTTCGATCTCGGCATTCACCTCATCGTCGGATGCGGTGATGTTCTCGGCCTTTGCCACCGCCTCCAGGGCAAGCCTGGACTTGATGCGAACCTCTGCCTGAGGCTTCATGTTGTCCAGAAGCTTTTCAGGGGTCAGGCCGGAATACTGATAATACTGCTGCACCGGGATCCCCTGCATCATGGCGTTTCTCTCATACTGTCTGGCCAGCTGCTTCGCCTGGGTCTCGACCATGGCCTCCGGCAGCTCCACCAGGGAATCGTCGATCAGAGCCTTGATGGCCTCGTCTTCCTTAAAGGCCCTGGCGGTGTCTTCCTTGCTCTTTTCCAGCTTCTTACGGATATCCGCCTTATAATCCGCCACATTGTCGAACTCGGAGACCTCGTCCACATATTCGTCGTTTAATTCCGGGATGTCCTTGCCCTTGATCTCCTTTACCGTGCACTTGAACACGGCCGGCTTTCCCGCAAGGTTTTCCGCGTGATAATCCTCGGGGAAGGTCACCTCCACATCCAGCTCCTTATCAAGCTCCGCTCCCACTAACTTCTCTTCAAAACCGGGGATAAAGGTGCCGGAGCCGATGGTCAGGGAATAATCCTCTCCCTTGCCGCCTTCAAAGGCCTCGCCGTCGCAGAAGCCCTCGAAATCCAGCTTTATGATATCGCCCATCTTAACGGGCCTGTCTGTCACCACATCGATCCTGGCGTTTCTTCCCAGCTCCTCCTGGATCTTTTTCTCCACCTCTTCATCGGAAACGGACACATCCTGCTTCGCCACCTTGATGCCCTTGTACTTGCCCAGCTTGAATTCGGGCTTTAAGGCGACTTCCGCCGTGAAGATAAAGGGGCTTCCCTTTTCGATCTGGGTCACCTCGATTTTGGGCTCGGAAACGATCTCCTCGCCGCACTCTTTATAAGCGGCCTCATAGGCCTCGGGAATGATGTCGTTGGCGGCTTCCTCATAGAAGATCTCCGGACCGTAAAGCTTTTCCACCATGGCTCTGGGGACCTTGCCCTTCCGGAAGCCCTGGACCTGGATCTTCCCCCGGTTTTTCCGGTATGCCTGCTCCAGTGCCTGCTCCAGTCTTTCGGGGCCCACCTCTATCGTAAGCCTGGCCATGCCTCCATCCAATTTTTCCACCTGAACGCTCATTCTTTAATTCCTCCTGAAAACCATATAGGTAAATGACGACAGTTTGTTATAATACCATATCCCACCCGAAGGGGTCAAGCAGGCGTATCCCGACTGCCGGCGGATCCAAAGTCCCGTAAGCGTCAGGCAAGCCCAAAGCGGTAGACCGTTTTGGTGCGGTAGGTCTCCCCGGCCTTCAGAATGGGGCTTGGAAAGCTCTTCTGGTTTACGGCATCCGGGAAGAACTGGGTCTCGATGCAGAAGGCCTCCCTTCTGCCGCAGGGTCTTCCCCCCTTGCCCTTCACCTCGCCTGTGAGGCCGTTTCCCGTGTAGAACTGAAAGCCCACGCAGTCCGTCTCCACACTCATGCGGATGCCCGTATCCGGGGAATACACCTCTCCCACAGGGACCATTTCCGGAGAGGCTTCCCGCTTCAGCACATAGTTATGATCGTAGCCTCCGGTGTAGGTCAGCTGATCAAAGTCCTCATCGATCCGCTCCCCGATGGAGTGGAAGGTGCCAAAATCAAAGGGGGTGTCCTTCACGGAAGCGATGGTGCCGTCGGGGATCGCCTTATCATCCGTCACGGGAGTGTAGCTGTCCGCATTAAACCGCACCATATGGTTTAACACGGTGGTGCCGCTTCCCTCACCGTTTAAATTAAAGTAGGAATGATTTGTCATATTTGCCACGGTGTCCCGGTCCGCTTTTCCCTCATAGGAAATGGCAAGGGCATTGTCCTCGGAAAGGCTGTAGGTCACCTCCACATGAAAGGCTCCCGGGAAGCCCTGGTCCCCGTCTGGAGTATCCAGGGCAAAGGTCACGGCGTTCTCCTCCGCAGACACCACCTCCCACATCCTGTGCTCGTAATAATCCGGGCCGCTGTGGAGATTATTGCCCTTCTGGTTCTGCACAAGCTGATAGCGCACCCCTCCGATCTCAAAGCTCCCGCCGGCGATCCGGTTGCCGTTCCTGCCGATGATGGCGCCAAAATGGGGGTGCCTGCCCAGGTAGCCCTGCACATCGTCAAAGCCCAGCACCACATCGGTGGGTGTTCCGTCTTTGTCAGGGACCACAAGCTTCACCAGAACCGCTCCCAGATCCGTGAGCACCGCCTGTATGCCCTGTTGATTCTGAAGTGTATAGGTATGAATCTGCGTTCCCTCCGGCGATGTGCCGAAGACTTCTGTTTTCACTGCCATAGCCTGATCCTCTCCTTCTATGATAAGTTTACATAATTAGTGAAAATCTCTCTGTCCACATACCCGAAGATATGTTAAAATCAATCCGTACAGCGTCATTCTGAAAGGAGCCGCAATGACCGTCAATGAATCCTCGGAAGACTATCTGGAGACCATTCTGATCCTCAGCGAACGGCTGTCCGCAGTGCGGAGCGTGGACATTGCCAATGAAATGGGCTTCCGGAAGTCCAGCGTCTCCGTGGCCATGAAAAACTTAAGGGAGCGGGACCACATCACCGTATCGGAGGAGGGCTTCATCCGCCTCACCGACAAAGGCAGGGAGATCGCGGAAATGATCTACGAGCGGCACAAATTCCTGTCCTCCTGGCTCATGGGCATGGGCGTTCCCAGGGAGATCGCCCTGGAGGACGCCTGCAGGATGGAGCACGTGGTCAGCAGGGAAAGTTTTCAGGCCATCAAGGAGTTTGTGAAAGCGCAAGAGGCGAAAAGCTTGCACTGATGTCCCCGTTGTAGGTGAAGAATGTCTGAGCCCCCGCATCGTTAAGGGCCTGGAGGAGCTTTTCCTCTATGGTGTCCCCATTCTCCTCCGCGCAGATCACGGCATAGTCAAAGGCCGTTTCCTCCGTGAACTCCTTAAACGCCTTGTAATAGTCTCCATGATGGGGAGTCTTTACCAAAGCGTATGACTCCAGCTTCTCATCCATGAATTCCTTCATTCTTGTTTTCAGCGCATCCCCTAAAAACAGGCAGTTCTCCCCGCCGCAGGAAACAGTCACGATAACGGTGTAGTCGTTGTCGTCCTCATAGGCGGGCTCCTCCGGGGCGGAAAGGGAAAAGCTCCCCTCCCCCAGGGTCAGTTCCGTCTTCTTCCCTGCGGAAAGCTTGGTGAAAGGTACGCCTGTTTTCGTCAGGGCCTTGTACATCTCATTATAGGTATCCGAATCCTCGGTATGCTCCGGCCCATACACTTCCCCTACAGGATAGTTTTGCAATATCAGCGCAGCGGAGCCGATATGGTCCTTATCATAATGGCTTAAGAGGATGGCCTTGATATACTGCACGCCCTGGGTGTCCAGCACCTCTTTGATATGGTTATAGTCGTCCGCATCCGCCGTGTCCAGAAGAATGGCCGTGCTGCCGGAAACAAAGACCGTGCAGTCGGATTTCCCCGTGTTCAGGATCCGGAAGGAAAAGGTCCCTTCCTCCGAAGCGGCGGAGGCTGCCGTGTTTTCGGCGGTCTGTCCTGCTATAGCAGACTCCGGTGCAGTTCCTCCGGAGGAATTTCCGCAGCCTGCCGCCAGGCATGCAAACACCGCAGACGCCAGGGCAAATATCGTAATTCTGTGCTTTTCGGACCTTCGATTCATTTCCACCTCACGAAACTATCTGAAACAGTAATGAGTAGTGAGGTATTATAACATATATTCCATTGATTGTGTGATAACACCATGTTATTATGAAACAAATGT
>CAMNLO010000075.1 GCA_946543095.1 uncultured bacterium | reverse complement strand
CTTGTTCTCAGCCTTCGGAGATCGCGCCTACAGGGCACTGACCTGCGCAGGAACCGCAATCGATGCAGGTGTCCGCATTGATCTCATACTTACCGTCTCCCTCGGAGATCGCGCCTACGGGGCACTGACCTGCGCAGGAACCGCAGCTGATGCAGCTGTCGCCAATCACATACGCCATTCTTCTGTCCTCCTTTTGATAAAATCAGTCTATATCCTTAAAGATGCATGAGCATCTCTGGATCTGTGGGATCAGGAAAGCTCCGCAAGACGCTCCACAGCGTTTGCCGTGATCAGCTCCCTGCAGTGCTCTGTCAGATAAGCTTCTCCCGCCGGATTCATCTCCAGCCCCTTTCCGTATTCGCTGACCAGATTGCAGAGCCTGTTGAACTGGTCGATGGGTGTCCCGTCCTTTGTCAGCTTCAGCAGATAGCGGGAGTGATCCAGGGACTTATAAAGGCGGGAGCTGCCCCGGAAGGAATCCTGAAGCTGCACCGCTGCCCTCAGTAAGGTCCTAAGATCCGAAAAGGCAAAGATCCTGCTGATGTTCAGATTCGGGATCTCTCTCGCCAGCTTTTCCGGGGTGTCTGCCTTCTGCAGCCTGCCGATCCGCTGGTGGAACAGGCTTAAGAGCTCATCCGCCTTGACTGCGGGCTTTGCGGGCTCCTCCTCATATTCACCGTCCTCGGCATCCTCCTCGTCGGAAAGCTCCTGGCGTACTCCGGGCGCAAATTTGGAAAAGCGGGTGTCCAGTTCTTCCGGATCGTCCACCTTTGTGATCACGAACACGATACTGTCCGCGTTTAAGGGCACAGCCTCGATCATCAAAGGCATATCCTCGGGGTCAAAGCCCACCTGGTCATTCGCCCGCTCCATCATTTCCCTGAAAAGTGCTCTTGTACGATCCGTGCCATAGGAGATATCCTTAATGGAGATATTGTGCTCCGCCAGGTCATTTCCTGTCAGGGTGCATCGGATCTGGTTGTCACTCAGTCTTTCGATCTTCATCTTTCCTGTATTATACTTTATTAAAGAAAATTGTCAACATACCTTGACAGGCAATGCGCCGTATGTTAAAGTTGAATTCCAATGGACCCAAGGGTCTTATTTTTGTGCGCATAAACGTTGCGCACTGTGATGAATTGTTTGGAGGATACTATGCGGACCAAGATCACACTTGCCTGCACCGAGTGCAAGCAGCGCAACTACAACACCACAAAGGAAAAGAAGAATCATCCCGAAAGGATGGAGATCAAGAAGTACTGCCGTTTCTGCAAGAGACACACTCTGCATAAGGAGACAAAGTAATGACGGCCGAGAATTCCGGGAAGGGCTTTTGGAAAGGCGTAAAGGCAGAGTTCAAGAAGATCGTCTGGCCTGATAAGGAGGATCTTCTGAAGCAGAGCGTCGCCGTTCTGGCTGTGTCTTTGGTGACGGGCGCTATCATTGCCGTGCTGGATCTCGGAGTCCAGTACGGAGTTAATTTCCTGACGGGTCTTTCATTATAAGGAAGCTTTATGAACGAGAACGAAAAGGATATTCTGGAAGAAGGCGCTGAGATCGAAGCTGAAACCGGAGAGACCGCGGGGGAGACGGAAGATGAATCCCCTGCCAAGTGGTATGTGGTCCATACTTATTCCGGCTATGAGAACAAGGTCAAGGCGAACATAGAGAAGACCATCGAGAACCGTTCCCTTCAGGAGCAGATCCGGGAGGTCAGGATCCCCGTTATCGACACCTACGAGCTGAAGAACGGGGTTCGTAAGAACGTGCAGAGAAAGCTGTTCCCGGGTTATGTGCTGGTGCACATGATCATGAACGATGACACCTGGTACGTGGTACGCAACACCAGGGGCGTCACGGGCTTTGTGGGGCCGGGCAGCAAGCCTGTTCCCCTGTCCGACGCGGAGGTCAAGCCTCTGGGCATCAAGAGCGGCAAGATCAACGTGGACTTCGGAGAAGGCGATCTGATCTCTGTGGTGGCAGGGGTCTGGAAGGACACCCAGGGCGTGGTGCAGAAGCTGGATTTCAGCAAGCAGACCGCCACGATCAATGTGGAGCTCTTCGGCAGGGATACGCCTGTAGAGATCAGTTTTGCGGAAGTAAGGAAAGCGAATTGAAATTCACTTTTGCGAATTAGAATTCGCTTCTGTGAATTAATCATTCGCTTATGCCGGCTGAAGATGGTTTTGGCGGCATCATAGTTTAAGATCACACTTGGAGGAAACTACCCATGGCTAAGAAAGTTGAAGGCTACATCAAATTGCAGATCCCTGCCGGCAAGGCGACTCCGGCTCCCCCTGTGGGCCCGGCATTAGGCCAGCACGGTGTTAACATCGTTGAATTCACAAAGCAGTTCAACGCCCAGACAGCGGACAAGGGCGATGTCATCATCCCCGTGGTCATCACTGTTTACGCGGACCGTTCCTTCTCCTTCATCACCAAGACGCCCCCCGCGGCAGTCCTGATCAAGAAGGCGGCAGGCATCGACAAGGGCTCCGGCGTGCCCAACAAGACCAAGGTGGCCACCATCTCCAGGGATAAGATCCGTGAGATCGCCGAGACCAAAATGCCCGACTTGAACGCTGCGTCCATCGAGGCTGCAATGAGCATGATCGCCGGCACCGCAAGGAGCATGGGCGTTACCGTAACAGACTGAGACTGATCGAAGATCGCGGCCGCAGGAGAGGAATGCTCCGGCTTGGGCCGGTATAACGGAAATCAGGTAACAATTGGGAGGCGGGACAAGTCTATAGCACTGCAGATCCTGCCGTTAGGAACCGAACAGGGATCGACCTGTTTTTTGCTGCGGAAGCTTTGATAGAAGGCCTGAGCAGTGAAGGGCTGTATGGTTGATTTGCTGACGTTCCATTACCAAAAGGAGGAATACATGAAAAGAGGCAAGAAGTACAAGGAGTCAAAAGCAAAGATCGACCGCATGAAGCTCTATGAAGTGCCGGAAGCGGTGAAGCTTGTGAAGGAAAACGCCAAGGCGAAGTTTGACGAGACCATCGAGGTCCATCTTCGCACCGGCTGCGACGGCCGTCACGCCGATCAGCAGGTCAGAGGCGCAGTGGTCCTTCCCAACGGCACCGGCAAGAGCGTGCGTGTGCTGGTCTTCGCAAAGGGCGATAAGCTGACGGAAGCGGAGCAGAGCGGCGCTGATTTCTTCGGCGGCGATGAGCTGATCCCCAAGATCCAGAACGAGGGCTGGCTGGATTTCGATGTGGTGGTGGCCACTCCCGATATGATGGGTGTTGTAGGCCGTTTAGGTAAGGTCTTAGGTCCCAAGGGACTGATGCCCAACCCCAAGGCAGGGACTGTGACCATGGATATCGCAAAGGCAATCAAGGAGATCAAAGCCGGTAAGATCGAGTACAGGCTGGACAAGGCCAACATCATCCATGTGCCCATCGGCAAGGCAAGCTTCTCCGAGGAGCAGATCGCCGAGAACTTCGGTGCGCTGATGGAAGCCGTGAACAAGGCCCGTCCCGCGGCACTGAAGGGCCAGTATTTAAAGACTGTGACGCTGACCTCCACCATGGGCCCCGGCGTCAGGGTAAACGCCCTCACCATCTAAGCTGATCTCAGCCCCGACGAGCGTCTTGAGGGATCAGAAATCGGATAACAAAAGAAGAAAAAAGACTGGACTGGATTATTTTCTGATATTCTGGTTCAGTCTTTTATTTGTGCTGGCGGTGGGCCTGGGAGGGCTGTATCTGGCGGGCTCCCTGCACAGAGGCACGGAAAAGCACAAGGAGGAGCAGGCGAAGGAGGAGAGCATCAAGCCTGCAAAACCGGTGCCGGAGGCCATCCCGAAAAAAGAGGAGGAGCCGGTAAAGGAGGAGCCTGCCCCGGCGGAGGAAGACCCGGAGCCGGAGCCCGGGAAGTCCGTTACCATCGCCTTTGCCGGGGATATTCTCTTTGACTCGGGCTACGCGGTCATGAGCACGGTGAACAAAAACGGCGGCGACATCCATTCCGCATTTTCCCCGGAGCTTATGGAAGAAATGCAAAGCGCCGATCTGTTTCTTGTGAATAACGAATTTCCTTATACCACCAGGGGCGAGCCTCTGCCCGGAAAGCTCTTCACCTTCCGGGCGAAGCCGGAGACTGCCAACTATCTGAAGGAGATGGGGGCGGATCTTGTGAACCTGGCGAACAACCATGCCTCGGACTATGGGGAGGTCTCCCTTCTGGACACTCTGGATGTGCTGGATTCCGTGGGGATCCCTCATATCGGCGCAGGCCATGACCTGGCAGAGGCGAAGAAACCCTTTTATTATACGGAAGGGGAGCTGACCATCGGCATTGTTTCCGCCACCCAGATCGAAAAGCTGGATATCCCTGACACGAAAGGGGCCACGGAATCCTCCGCCGGCGTCTTCCGCTGCTGGAAGATCGACCCTCTTCTGGAGGTGATCCGGGAAGCAAACGAAAGCTGCGATTTTCTTATCGTTTTCATCCATTGGGGAACGGAAAATCAGGAGGAGATCGACTGGGCCCAGCAGGACCAGGGACCGAAGATCGCGGAGGCCGGGGCGGACCTTATCGTCGGCGCCCATCCCCATATCCTGCAGAAGATCGATGTGGTGGGAGGCGTTCCCGTGTTCTACAGTCTGGGGAATTTCCTGTTTAATTCCAAAACCATCGATACGGGGCTTCTTGAAGCCGTGATCTCTCCCGAAGGCGAGCTTTCGGAGCTGAAGTTTCTGCCTGCCCTTCAGTCGGGCTGCAGGACAGAGCTGCTTTCCGGGGAGGACAGGGAGCGGATCCTGGCCCATCTGAGAGCCATTTCTCCCGGGGTTTCCATCGACGAAGAGGGCGTCATTACCTGGTAACTCACATGTCAGATTACAATTGACATAGACCCCCAAAAACGATAAAATTGCGATTGTATACATACTTGTATACATGATCTCCCAAAGGCGGGAAGATGCTGAGCGCTCACCGCCTGTTTCTTTGTGGAGATCAGCTTTCATCAGGGAGGCAAAGTCTGAAAGAAAACACTGAGACGTTTTTCTTTCGGACGCAGACCGGTGCCGAGCCCCGGTCTGAATGGCGTCGGAGGATCCTGGATCTGCTTCGCCTGCCCAATGCGGACTCTGTTCGCTATGCACAAAGTACTCGGCAAGGAGGTAAATCATTATGAAAAAGTTTTTGGCGATCGCACTGACCGCAGCCATGACTCTTTCTATCATGGCATGCGGCGCTGAAACGGCTCCCAGCAGCACTGATCAGGCGGCTCCCGCGGCCCAGAGCGCAGGCGGTGACACCGTCCGCATCGGCGTTTTTGAGCCTTCCACCGGGGATTCCGCTTCCGGCGGCAAGAAGGAAATGCTGGGAATGCAGTACGCGAATCAGGAAACCCCCACTGTGGAAGTGGGCGGCAAGACCTACAATGTAGAGCTGGTCTATGCCGACAACGGTTCCTCTTCCGACAAGGCTCCCTCGGCAGCTTCCGAGCTGGTGGGCAAGGATGTGGCTCTGGTGCTGGGTTCCTATGGTTCCGGCGTGTCCATGGCAGGCGGCCCCAAATTTGAAGAGGCGGGTCTTGCAGCCATCGGCGTGACCTGCACAAACCCCAATGTTACCGCAGGGAACGACTACTACTTCCGGATCTGCTTCCTGGACAATTTCCAGGCAGATGTGCTGGCAAACTTCGCAAAGGATAAGTTCTCCGCAAAGAAGGCATACTGCCTTGGTGAGAACGGCAATGAGTACGATCAGGGTCTGGTGGCATTCTTCACCCAGGTGTTCGAGGCAAACGGCGGCGAGGTCATTTCCGACTCCTTCCCCACCAATAACTCCGATTTCACCTCTTATCTGAACAAGGCCAAGAGCGAAGGAGTGGACGTGATCTTCACTCCCGTTTCCATCGCTTACGCAAAGCAGATCATGGAGCAGGCGGCTTCCCTGGATATCACCATTCCTTTCCTGGGCTCCGATACTCTGGATGACAACATGGTCCTTGAGGCCACCACAGGCACAAACCTTCAGCTCTATGTTTCCACCTTCTATCAGGAGGGCGGCGATGAGACCTTCGATAAGGGCATCAAGGAGTATATCAACGGCAATTCCGAGGCGCTGACCAACAACGGCGGCAACGACACCATCTCCGCCGTGACCGCCATGGGCTATGACGCATACTATGTGGCCCTGGAGGCTCTGAAGGCAGCTGGCTCCGTGGACAAGGGCGCCATCAAGGCAGCCATCCCCGGCGTGACCTACAAGGGTGTTTCCGGCGACATCGCTTTCGATTCCGTGGGCGATGCAGTGCGTGACACCGCCTTCATCAAGACCGCGGACACCAAAAACGGAACCTGGGCCTTCGAGAAGCAGCAGACCGGCTCCGGCAACTGAGTTCAGCGGAATGTTTCCCGCGCAGGGGCGCGGGGTGTAAGAATACTTTCCTTTTCTCCGGGAGCCAGGTTCCCGGGGAAGAGGGGAGTGGAGCCTCAGCGATACATGAAATCTCATTTGCTTCTCCCGGGTGCATGCGCCCCGGAGCGGAAGGAATGCAAAGTTCTAACGGTAAACGAAAGCAGATGAACAGATCGGTCAGATAGTTAACATAATATCAGAGATACGACTGGTCTTATGTTAACCATCTAACCGCGCATCAAAGGAAAACAATATGGAATACGTCATTTCTGTCCTGCTGTCCGGCATTTCCGTGGGCGGCCAGTACGCCCTCATCGCCATCGGCTATACCCTCGTATACGGGATCCTGCGCCTGATCAACTTCGCCCACGGCGATGTGTTCATGGTGGCAGGCCTTATGGGGATCTATCTGACGGCCTCACTGCCCATCGGGCTTTCGCTGCCTCTGGTGATTTTGCTGACGGTGGCCCTTGGCTTTACCATTGAGCGTGTGGCCTACAAGCCCCTCAGGGAAGCGCCCCGTATGTCCGTGATGATCTCCGCCATCGGGGTCAGCTACCTTTTGCAGAACACCGCCACGTACGTCACCGGCGGCCAGCCCATGACCTATCCCGTGATTCCTTTCCTTTCGGACACGATCAATGTGGCGGGGACCCAGACCAAATGGGTAGTGATCCTGACTCCCGTTTTGGTGCTGGCTCTGGTCCTGGCCCTGACCCAGCTCATCAACCACACCAAGGTGGGCATGGCGATGCGGGCTGTGTCCAAGGATTTTGACACCAGCCAGCTCATGGGGATCAGGATCAACAATGTGATCTCCGCGACCTTTGTCATCGGCTCTGCTCTTGCGGCGGTGGGCTCCATCCTGTACTTCACGAATTATCCCGCCATCACCCCCATGGCAGGCGCCATGCCGGGACTGAAGGCCTTTGTTGCGGCGGGATTCGGGGGC
>CAMNLO010000074.1 GCA_946543095.1 uncultured bacterium | reverse complement strand
GCTTCCTTGCTCTTTAAGATGCGGTTTTCTTCCCTCAGAAGCTCCTTTTCCGCCTGCTTTCTGGCTTTGGCTGCCTTCCAGCGGGCCCTGCGCATATAGTGTGCTGCCTGCTCTTTTCTTTCCTGCTTTTCTTTTCTGGCCTGCTCCTTCTTCTCCTTCTTTTCCCGCTTCGCTCTCTCTTCGGGCGTCTCCAACTCCTCCAGGATGTCTTTGGGAAGGGGGACCTCCTCCGGGACCCACTCCTCCGCAGGGGTCAGCGCTGCGGACTCCTCCTCTGCGGGAGGTTCGGCTTGTGTCAGATCGTTTTCCTCCGCTGCAGGGTCTTCGGGCTGTTCCTCCGAAAGCTCCCCTGCGGATCGGAGGGCATCCTCCAGATCCTCTGCTAGCTTCTCCTCTTCCTCCAGATCCTCGTCCAGAAAACCGGTGTCCTCCTCCCCGGAGCTTTCCTCCCCGTAGGATTCCAGGTACTCCCGTTTCAGTTCTCCGTCCTTCATCCCCAGGATGGCCTTGTCGTCATAGATCTTGACATACAAACGCCTGGAGAACAGGTGCCTTAATATGCGTAAAAGGTAGCTGTAATTGGGCTCCTCGTCCAGTCTGAAGAGCAGCGCGGCAGCCACGAAAATGAGGCCGATACATATATAAATCCGGTATGGCAGCGTAGAGAGGAACATCAGCGCGGCCAGGGAGCCGAAAATGGCACTTACCACTACGTCCCCGAGCTGCACGCCCTTAAAGAGTTCGATCTTTACTTTTGTCTTACCGGGTATCAGTCGCATGGTGAAACGCTGCCCGGTTACATGACTGACCTGATGTCAGGTTTTGCTTTATTCATGCTGTTATCAATCTACACGTCGTCTGTCGTCTTGGATTTTTTTCTCATGGGAGGCGGTGTCTTTTTCCCTCCCGGTCCGGTGGAGCCTCCTCCGTTTTCTCCGGTGCGGCGGTTGCTCTCCGGGCCGCGTCCGTCGTTATTTCTGCCATCCGGGTTCCTGTTATTCTGAGGGCCTCTGCCTTCCCCGTTCCGATTGGTCCGATTCCTGCCGGAGTCTCCGCCGCCGGGGCCTCTGCCCTGGTTTTGTCTGCCGCCTGCGCCTCTCTGATTCTGAGGAATTCCGGTATCCTTGTTCCGTTCTGTATTTCTCTCGCCCTGACCGGAGCCGTTTTCATCCCGGGTGCGGATCCCGCCTCCCTGTCCGGGGAGATCTCCCTCTTCCCGGTTTCTCTGGTGTCCTTCCTCCTCCTGGTAGCGTGAGGAGCCGTCGGGGTTTCTGTCCAGGCTCATCCGGGAGGAGAAGGATGCGGAATCCCTGGAGCTCGAGCTCAGGGACCTGGAGCTGGTCTCCCTGGAGTTGTTCTCCCTGGAGCTGCCCCCCGAGCGGCCGTCTCCCGACTGACCGCCGCCTGACTGGCTTCCTCCGGACTGCCCCCGGCCGGATTGGCCGCCGCCGGATTGGCTTCCTCCGGACTGGCCGCCGCCTGACTGGCTTCCTCCCGACTGGCCGCTGTCGCTGCCGTCGGCATGCTGATTGGCGATCTGGCTTCTTTCCGGAATGGCGGTTTCCTTCTGGGCGCCGGTCTTCTCCGGATCCTCTCCGCCGGCGCCCCCGCCGCCTCCGCCGCCTCCGCCGCCGCCCGACAAGAGCTCGGGAAGGCTTCTCTCCTGGAAGTTTCGTTTTATGGTGGTGGCTCCTGTGAGGAAGCCGAGGGTGGTGGCTCCGAAGCTGCCCACGGCCTTCGCGCCCTCCATGGCCATCCTGCCGTAGCCCTCCACTGAGGAGGCCATATCACCGGCCATCACGGACTGGTAGCCCGCGTTGTCCGAGAGGATGCCCGTCACCATACCGCTGGCTCTCTTTGCGGCTTCAAAGGCTCCCACGATCAGGAGCAGGCGGCAGGCGTAGTTGATAAAACCGCTGTCCTTAAAGAAGATCAGCTTGTTGGAGACGGCAATGGGCATGAACAAAAGCAGGACCCGCATGGCGATCACTGTGCCGAAGATGCCGAAGGCCTGCACGATAAAGGCCACTCTCCACTGCCGCATCTTCCCGCCGGAATCCAGGGGCATGGTGGAGAAGCTTAAGGGCGCCACCAGAAGCAGCAGGATCAGGTTGAAGATCCTGGCCGCGCAGGCAAGGATGATGGTCAGCAGGTTAAAGACCATCACGGCGCCGATAAAGAAGATGATGATGTAATTGGTCTTTAAGGGGCTTAAGTCAAAATCGCCGCTGACCACGTCCATGTCATAGCAGTCCTTCTCCCCGGTGTAATACTGGTAGCGGAGAGGATCCGTAAAGGAGGCGTTCTGATTGTTCACAGGATTCTTTGCCGCGTCCATGACCCCCAGCAGAAAGATCACCCTGTCCAAGGGGACGGAATTTCCGAAGGATTTATAGATCTTGTGATACTCCTTTAAGGGCTTCACCCCGGGATTGTTCCGTAAGGTCACCATGACGGCCTTGATGGCCTCGCTTAAGCTCTCGTTGTATTCGTCCAGGCTCATCTGCTTGGACAGGTCCACAGTGTTGGCGATGGAGGTCAGCATGGCCTGCCAGTTCTCCACCTCCTTGCCGTTATTATCCTTCACCACATAATAGTTCCGGAAAACCCCCTGCTCGCTTAAAAATTCCATATCCCCCCGGATATCGTTGTAGCAGAGATTGATATTGTAGCGGCTGTCATAGGTGGGATTGATGGAATAATTGCCGATGGTATTTAAGACCCTGGCCATGGCGGCATACTGCTCGTCCGTGAAAACGATATTCGTCTCCTGATCCAGGGTCTCCGCGTTCACCAGGATATAATTCACCTGACGCATCAGAATGGCGGAAAACTCCAACACCGCATCCAGGATGATGGTGGTGGAGAGGATCAGCAGGATGCACTTGAACAGATTGATCATGATCTGCTGCAGGGATTCCTTCACCGCGTCCGCCCCGTCGAACATCTTGCGGATCACGGCGACGATAGCAAAGCCGAAGCCCACCGTGATGCCAAGAAGCGCCATGCCCCAGTAGGCGTTGCGCACGGTGTGATTGTGGAGGAACACATCCAGCAGATACACCGGGACGGTCTGGTTCTCCGACACCTGGTATTCCACCATGGACAGCCCCGCAAAGGCGGAGAATATTCTGTCCAGTATGCTCACGATGGTCATGATCCCCATTGTGATCCAGAACAGGATCTTGATAACCAGATTAAATATGGCATTCAGCAATGAATCTATCATCGGCAGATTCCCTTCCTCTTATCTTACCCGAAAGCGCTTGGACTGCAGGATCAGATACACGAAAACTCCCGCGATACAGACCACAAAAAATACCGCAAACAGGGTTCCCTGAAGGTTCAGATACAACAGGATCGTAAAACGATACTCCGACTCGTTTCCCGCCGGATCCCTGGCCACCACCACGTAGTTGCCGCTTTCTTTGAAGGTATTGTCGTTCACATTGATCTCCCGGCCGTTCAATACCACAAGAACGCTCTCTCCCTCCTGAAGGCCCGTCATTTCCACCTGGCCCCTGGCCCGCATCTTTTCGTTTAGGTTCGTAAAGAACAGGGAAGGGGGCGTCCTGTCCACCTGCACCTCCAGTACATAAGTCCTCCCGATCCGCTCGCAGGCATAGGCGATCTGGTAGCTGCCCTCCTCTTCCATGCTCACATAGCCGGGCTCATAGCGGGCAGGCTGTCCGTTTAAGTTCACGGAGACCATGGAAAAGCCCCTGGGCAGAAGATAGCCGGAGATATTGTTGGTGGCAGCGGGGAGGATGGTAAACTGGAACAGGGTGGTCTCCGTCTCCCCCCGAAGCTCCCTGAACAGATAGGTGCCGGGCTCCGTGAGCTCCTCCACGCTCTCCTCATAGAGGGTCCCGTCTTTGTACACTCTGAGGACCGCATCGGTGTAATACACCTTCACACTCCCTGTGGTCAGCATCCCGTCCGCCGCGTCGGCATATACATAGCCCTCCACGGAGGTCAGGGGATAGGCGTACATTCCCATGGCCCTGTCGTACCGGGTGCTGTCGGAGATCACCACGGGGCCGTCAGATGCCTGTCCGGGATCCGATGCGCTGCCGTAGGGCATGCCGGAGAAGGGATCGATCTCTCCGCTGTAGTCAAAATAATCGGTGCTGCCGTAGCTGGTCTGGCCCGTGGAATAATCAAAGCTGTATTCCCCGGCTCCCACGGCAGTGCCGTCATAGCTGCCCCGGGTCTGCACATTGTTCAGCTCTTCCTGCAGCCTGGCGGCCTCCGCCGCTTCCTCCGCGGCTTTTTTCTGTGCCTCTTCCTGCTCCTTTAAGGCCTGCTCTGCGGATGTCTTCGCCTGCTCCGCTTCCCAGGCGTCCTGGGCTGCCTGCGCATTCGCTTCAGCCTCCGCAGCCATCTGCTGTGCCCTGGCGGCCTGCGCCTCCGGAGTGAGCCCGGGGTCGGCGGCCTCCGCCGCTGCAGCCGCTGCCGCAGCCTCTGGACTGGTCACGCCCACGGGATATCCGGTAAAGGGATCCAGCTCCCCGGTGAAGTCCATGGCCCCCGCATGGGCGGTGAGGGAAAGGGCAAGAAGCATCCCGAAGACGGACGCGGCGCCCAGAATATTCCTGTTATTTAATCCGAAGGATCCTGACAGCATCGTTCCTCCCGCCGTTATTGTATCGGCACAAAGCTCAGCACATAGTCTGCATCATTGTATCTGCCGATATGACTGTTTTTCGTTACCTCCGGCGGATAGCATTTATCTTCCGGAAATTCATAGAGAGCCAGCTTGTAATAGCCCTTCACCTCCTTGTAGGAGGTGGTGGTCATTCCCAGCTCCTCCACGGAGCCCTTCAGATCCCAGACCAGCTTTTTCTCAATGGTATCCCAATAGCCGTCGGGCCTTGACTTATAGAATTTTTTGCTTTCCGGTGTCTTCTCCGGTTCAAAGGTCAGCGAGCTGTAAAAGATATAATGGCCCTTGGAAGGATTCAGACGCTGCGCCGATTCCACAAGGGTATAGGGATATCTGAGAGCCACGGTAAGCCCGGAGTCGTAGGGGGAATTCAGATACTGGAATTCCTGTCCTCTCTGGATCTGGGCCTTGGGAAGGAACATGGCACCCTTTCTGTTTCTAAACAGGGAGCCGGACTCCGTGCGCATATTGCTGATCATACAGCAGCCGTTATTGATCAGGCTGGAGCCGTCCCGAAGCTCCAGAGGGGGATGGAATTCGGGGGAGGCATAGAGCATTCCCCATTTGTTCACCACGATATCCCCTCCGATGCAGGTGATGGCTCCCGTCCCCTTCCGGCCGGGCCCGCAGCTGACAAAGCCTCCGTCGTCGATGATAATGAGGCCTCTGTTCTCGATATTGCCCACAAGGAACAGGGCGGAGGAGATCACCAGCACCCCGTCCTTATTCACCGGAAGGGTTTTCTTCTCGTCCAAAAGCAGGGGCCTGTCGCTCTGATAGGTCTGGCCCGAGGCCACCTGCAGATTCTCCGTGCGCACGGAAATAGAGGTGTCCTTCTTCCCGAAAAAGATCTGGAATTTGGAATTCTCGTTGTATTTGGAATTCCCCTCCATGGTCAGGATATTCGCCGCGAAATTGATGGGATAGCTGTGCCACTCACTGGAGGACTTCTTATCATCCTCGCTGCCTTCCGTGGATTTTTCCCAGCAAAGACAGAAGGTATTGGCCTCAAAATCGTCAAAGCCGTATCTTCCGAAATAGTCTTTGGGAAGGGTGGCGGAATACCATCTGCGGCGATCCTCACTGTCAATGCAGCTGTTGTTATAGCCGCATAAGGCCCAGGTCCCGAGATAGGAGGGGGGAGAGGAGGGGGGCTCTGCAGCCGGATTCTGGGTGTTCATGGAATAAATGCCGTCCATATCGCAGGCTAAATATCTGCCGGAAAAGGTGTCGTCGGAATTGGCCAGAGCGATATAGTAGCAGCCGGGAGTGCCCGTGACATCCTGATCATTGTGGTCGTATCTGCAATAGTGATAGGAGGAGCGCTTGTCAGCGTATTTGATAAAGGGAGTGCCCAAAGCTCCGATGGTGCGGAAATACTTGTCCGAGGGGTCGAATTCCTCCACAAAGGCGGAGTTTGCACTCTCCGGCATCACCATGCAAAATTCCGTATCGTCCAGGCTTTCCTCCTCATCATCCGCAAGGACCTTGTCATTCCAGCCGTAGTCATTGTCCTCCAGCTGATCCAGCCAGTACTGGAGATTCCTCAGCGTGCTATAATATTCATGCTTCTTGGTGACATAGTACTGAAAATCGCAGCCGGTGATATAGCTGTATACATGATCGTTAAATTTCATGGTTCCCTGGCTTACTTCCGCGCCCCCATAGGAAAGATCCCGTCCCCTGCCGTAGAAGGCCTGGAAATACTGGCTTTCATAGACGATCATGACCCGGCTCCATTTTTTAAGATCATCCTTGAAGGAGTCAGGCGTATTCACCACCGAAAGATAATTGGAGCCCCGGGTATTCAGCCGCTCCCAGTAATAGATGTCCTTTTTCTCCGCCGCCTGCGCCGTGATGCCGCTGTGGATAAAGACTCCGGGGAGCACCATCAGGCACACCAGAAGGAAGGCAACGAGGCCTGTAAAAAGCCGATATCGTTTCCTGTTTTTCAAAAGTTTTATCATGTGTATTCTCCATCCGGCTGATGAGAGGAAATCGTTTTCAAGTTATGTAGCGATTTTATGTAACCTTTTTATCATAATACATTTGTTCTGATTTCTCAAGAAGGTTTACATAACCATGTCTTTCTCACTTGTAGATGTCCCCGTTGATCAGGTCTGCGTTCAGCTGGACCCACTGCACCAGGACCGGCATCGTGACCTGCATCAGAAAGAGCAGGATGAAGATCAGTACAAAGCCCAGGAGAAACGTGGCGATGCGGTTCTTCGCCTTTTCCCGCTCCTGGGGCTCGGAGGCCCTGGCATACTGCACTGCCAAAAGGATGCAGTACAGGGTCCCTGCCGCCGCCACCAGCATCAGCACCGCAGGCATCAGCCCGGTGATGAACTTGACCATCGGTGATACTGCGCTGGAAAAATCCGCTCCGTCCGTCATTTCTTCAGTCCCCTCTCTCTGTCGTCCCTTTGGGTCTCGGTCTTCTCCTTCTTTTTGACGCCGTCGAAACGGGCGTTCTTCCGGGAAGGATCAAACTGGCTCGTGCCGGAAAGCTCGTCCTTTTTCGTCCGTCTGGAGGCTTTGATCCCGTTCTCCGTGATCTTTGCCCCCATGCCGTAGAACTGGTCCTTCAGCCGCCGCATGGTGGCACCCTGATCCGTGTAGGCGGAAAGAGTGGTGCTCTTCTGATAGGCCTCATACAGGGCGGTGGGCTGCTCCGTTAACACCCGGCTGATCTTCTGGCGGTCAAAGTCCTTTCCCGTCCCGTTTAAGCCGCATTCATCCATCAGCTTGCGGAAGCGGGTGGAGTTTAAAATGGCCTGGATCC
>CAMNLO010000073.1 GCA_946543095.1 uncultured bacterium | reverse complement strand
TGCTCTTTAAGCCGTTATGTCCGCCGGCGCTGCCCTTTTTCCGCACCCGGATCTTTCCCATGGGCAGATGGACCTCGTCCACTAAAACGATCAGGTGGGTCTTTACATCGATATGGTAAAAATCCGCCACCGCCCGGATGGATTCGCCGCTTAAGTTCATATAGGTGGTGGGCTTTAATAAAAAGGCGGGGATGCCTTCAATGCTGCCCCGTCCCAGCATCCCCTGAAAACGCCTGCTCATGTCCGGTGCCGGACAGGAATATGCCTCCACCAGCTCATCCACCGCCAGGTAGCCGGCATTGTGACGGGTGCCGTGGTATTTTTCCCCCGGGTTTCCCAATCCGGCAATCAGCCATTCCGGCGTCCCCGCCTGCTCCTCAGGCCCGGCAAATGCACCGGAAAACAGTTTTTCCCATATACTTCCGGTTGACATAAATTACACTCCGAAAGGGGGCAGTTTGAAAAAACTGCCCCCTTTTGCTTTTTTGCTCATTCATTTCCGCGAGCAATGAGCCAAGCTGACATGCTTGCATGTCAATTTGGCGAATGCCGCGGGAGTCAGATAGCTTGCAGTTCTATCGCAAGGTATCTGACTGCGAGGTTCTCCGGGTTACTCTGTGAAGATACGGGATTGCTTCGCAGCTTCGCTGCTTACGCAATCCCTGAAATGAATTCGCAAATCGCTCTGCTCCTTCGTCGCAGGGCTTTTTTGCTCATTCATTTCAAGTTGTGCCATGCCAGATCATCTCCGCGAGCAAGCTCGCGATCTGATCTGTCGCGGCACAACATCTTCACAGAATATATCGATTCCCTCTTTCCGTCACGATGCGGATGTCGCCTTCGCCCCTGTAGTAGGAATTTTCGGGCACAGTGGAGCGGGATTCCACGATGCAGTTCTCGATGGTGGCATTGTTGCCGATGTACACATCATTTAAAACGATGGAATTGCGGATCACAGAACCGTTCCCGATAAACCCGTTCTTGAAGATCACCGAATTTTCCACGGTTCCGTTGATGATGGAGCCGCTGGCGATCAGGCTGTTCTCGATCTTCACCCCGTGATTATACTTGGCAGGGGGCAAATCGTCAATCTTGGTGGAAATGTGGGGATACTGCCTGAAGAAGAAATCCCTCACATCCGCTTTCAGGAAATCCATATTCGTCTGGAAGAAATCGTCCACGGAAGCGATATTGCGCCAGTAGGTCTTCAGCTTGTAGCCGAAGATCCTCTTCACATCCCTGTAGCGGATCAGGATATCCCGCACGAAGTCGTACTGGTCTTCCTCGGCGCATTTCTCGATCATTTCGATCAGCAGCCTTCTGCGGATCACGTAGATGCCGCAGGAAATGGTGTTGGATTTTGCCAGCCCCGGCTTTTCCTCAAAGTCCGTGATCCTGGCCTCCTCGTTCATCTTGATGGTGCCGTAGCGCTCGATGGGAGCACCCTGCTCCATATCCTTCACCACCACGGTCACATCCGCCTGCTTGTCGATGTGATATTCCAGAAGGGCGTTATAGTCCATTTTGTAGACACAGTCCCCGGAGGAGATGATGACGTAGGGCTCATGGCTCTCCTTCAGATAACCGATGTTCTGGTAGATGGCATCCGCCGTCCCCCGAAACCACTGGGAATTGTCCGGCGTCATATTGGGAGTGAATACCGTGAGTCCTCCCTGCTTTCTGCCGAAATCCCACCATTTGGAGGAGCTTAAATGCTTCTGCAGGGATGCGGCGTTAAACTGCGTGATGACACCCACCTTCTGCACATGGGAATTGGACATGTTGGACAGCACGAAATCTATGGCCCGGAAGGATCCGGCAATGGGCATTGCCGCGATGGCCCGGGTGTTTGTAAGCTCTTTCATGCGGTGGGTGTGCCCCCCCGCTAATACGATCCCTACAGCTTTCATAATCATCTCCTTATCCATCACTAGGAGAATTCGCGTATGCGGATTCTCCGGTATCGCCAGTGCAATTTGAGCCGTTCACGGCTCAAATGCGTATGTAAAAAATCATCGCATCAGCGTGATTTTTTACATTTCTCCCTTCACCAGAGTGCGACCGCTTTCCAGCACTCCGTCGGGATAATCCTCTGCAGTGGTTTCCCCGGCGATGCACACATTCTTTCCGATCTTCACGTTTTCCGGCACCACCGCGCCCTCTGCAATGGTGACGATGCCGTGATTATAGATGTGGGGTGCGGTCTCGTTGTCCTTCTCTTCGCCCTCACCGATGACCACATTATTGCCGATCCTGGCATTCTCCGCGATGATGCCTTTGGTGACCCGGCAGTGATCGCCGATGACGGTCCCGTTCATCAGAATGGAATCCCGTACCACGGAGCCCTTACCGATCTTTACATCGCAGCCGATGACGGAGCTGTAGACCTCGCCGTAGATCTCGCTTCCCTCTCCGATGATGCAGCGCTCCACGCCGCAGCCGCCGTTGAAATAAAGGGGCGGGATGGAAGTGGCCTCCGTGTAGATTCTCCAGTATTCCTCATACAGATTGAACTCGGGGACGATGTCGATGAGCTCCATATTGGCCTCCCAATAGGAATTCAGGGTCCCCACGTCCTTCCAGTAGCCGTTGAATTCATATGCGTAAAGAGGAGCATCCTTCTTATGCACATAAGGGATCACATGCTTGCCGAAGTCCAGCCCCGCCTGGTCCTTTAAGGCGATGAGCGCCTCCTTTAAGGTCTTCCAGGTGAAAATATAGATGCCCATGCTGGCCAGATTGCTCCTGGGATGCTCCGGCTTCTCCTCAAAGTCCACGATCCGCTTGTTCTCGTCCGTGATCATAATGCCGAAGCGGCTGGCCTCCTCCATGGGAACGGGCATAACGGCAATGGTCACCTCCGCCCCCTTGGTCTTGTGGAAATCCAGCATGACCTCGTAGTCCATTTTGTAGATGTGGTCTCCGGAAAGGATCAGCACATACTCCGGATTGAAGCTTTCCATGTAGTCCAGGTTCTGGTAGATGGCGTTGGCGGTGCCGGTGTACCACTCCGTGTCCTCGCTCTTTTCATAGGGCGGCAGGACGGAAACGCCTCCCACGTTGCGGTCTAAGTCCCAGGGGATCCCGATGCCGATATGACTGTTCAGCTTCAGGGGCTGATACTGGGTCAGAACGCCGACTGTGTCCACGCCGGAATTGATGCAGTTACTCAGCGGAAAATCGATGATGCGATACTTCCCGCCAAAAGCGACAGCGGGCTTTGCGGTTTTCTGGGTCAAAACACCCAGGCGGCTTCCCTGCCCCCCCG
Source organism: uncultured bacterium (assembly GCA_946543095.1). Lineage (GTDB taxonomy): Bacteria > Bacillota > Clostridia > Lachnospirales > Lachnospiraceae > CAMNLO01. The sequence continues at coordinate 4,270 of CAMNLO010000073.1, read as the reverse complement.
CCAAGAGCATGGCGATCATTTCTTTCTTAATCATAAGCAGACTCCAATTCCGAAGCGCGACACAACTCCTCAAACCCCGCGGACCGGCGGCGCTTCAGCACCGCTCCGAAATGCATGACTATACGCAACAGTTTTAGATAGTAATACAAACTTAGTATATCATAAGTTTTGAAATTTGGAAATATCTACAAAAAAGGAATCTGATTTCAAATGAATTTTGGTTATTTTTTTCTGCGAATGATAAGAAGCCCGAACAGAATCAGCAGTCCGCTGACGCCAAAGGTCAGAAACAGGGGGATCAGGCGGGTGGAAAGCTCCTCTGCGGGATCGGTGCGGTGCTCCGTTTCCTCCTGACCGGCATCCCCGGGCCCCTGCCCCTCTCCCCGATACAGGGTCAGCTGCCTTCCGGAGGTATTGCCGTTTACATCCGCTGCCTCCAGGAAAACGGTGTTCGCCCCCGCTTCCAGAGAAACACTCACCACAAAGCTGCCGTCCTCCGAGATCTCCGCGGCATCACCGTTCACGGTAAGGCTGTTCCCCGGGCCCACCGTCCCGATGAGATCCGCCGTGTCTGCAAAAAACACCTTCCCGTCGGGATCGTCATAAAGATGCAGCTCAGGCGGCGCGGCGTCCCAGTAAACATCCGCATCCACCACCCAGACGCTGCCGTTTCCATCCGTAAGCTCTGCGTAAACGGCGTTGGCTCCCGGTGTCAGATCCGCGGCGGCCCGGCCCATGTTCCGGACCCTGAGAGAGCTCTCCGTACCGTTAACCGAAATGCTCAGCATGCCGCTGCCGGCAATATCGTATTCCAGGATCACCTGGGAATCCGAAGTGACCTCCGGGGTGATCAGGGTAAGCCCGGATTTTGAAGGATCCAGGGTCTTCACCAGAGCTTCGGACCAGAGGCCCTCCTGCTTCCAGCACAGCTCCACCCGGATGGAGGAAGCGTCCTCCGGATAGGAAAAAGCCGCCCCCGTTTCCTCTTTGTCATAGGAGGCGCCAAAGATCTGCTGATCCCCCGCAAAGGCCGTGAGCTTAAAGCCCTCCGCCCCCTCCGGTATATACTCCTCCCAGTCCGTGCGGATGATCAGATTGCCGGGATCCAGGCTGATCCTGCAGTCCTGAAGGGGGGCCGGTTCATTGGGGTTTGTGTAGGTGATGGGGTCGAGGCTTACGGAATCAAACAGTTCAAAGCCGTTCACCTCCGTATAGATGCCCAGCACAAGGGTGTAGGCCCCGGAAGAAAGCCGCTCCATGGAAAAGGTCTCCTCCGCAGGCTCCCCCGTGTCCGCCGTTCCCTCCGCAAGCCGGACCCTTTCTTCCCCTTCCGCAGCGGGAATCGCGTCCAGTTCGTAGTGATAGCGGTACTCCTCATTGCCCTTTGCCAGGAAGGTGATCCTGCCGGAATCCCCTACGATGCCTTCGAAGCTGCAGTCCGTGATGGAAAGCTCCAGATTCTCATTGATAATGGAATAATCGATATGGTCATTGCCCCAGAGATCATAGAGAACACTCCAGTCCCCGGCTTCCGCGTTTTTAATCCGGTAGGTCCGCCAGAGCTTCCCCTCCTCCGTCTCCACATCCTGATCCGAAGCGGTCTTTCGCACTCCGGAAGGGGAAAGGAAGGTGATGTCCACGGGAGTCTTGTCGAAGACAAAGTTCACCACCAGATCCTGCCCTCCGGGGGCAGTGGTGAGAAAACGGGACTCTTCCTTTGCGAAGACAGTGCCGGCGCAGAGAAGTATTGCAAAAAGCGCCCACATCAGGGCCGTCAGTCTGATGATCCTTCCGGTCTTTTCCATGTCAGTTCAGGCTCCCGCCGCTGCCCAGATGGCCGTTTTTGTCTATGTAGTACACCTTCTTTGCCGTCTTTCCTCCGTCTTCCCCGCGGAACACCGCCACAAACTCGAAGTCGCCGTTGTGCTTCTGATACACGCCGATGGCCATCTTTCCCTCCACCTTTTCCGAGGTATGGAAGCACCAGAAGCGGAAATCATAATCCATCCTGCCCGCGATCTGGCCGCCGCCGAAGCGGCTCATGGCATCCAGCTCCACATCTCCCGAAAGATCCAGATCGATGCAGTCGCACAGATCCTTAATCATGATCCCGGTCTTCACCTTTGCGTACAGCCCCGCCACATCCGCGTTGTCAAGCTCCAGGAGGGAGCTGGAGTAGGGGAAGGCTCCGATCTTCGCCTCCGCCTCCGCCAGCTCGATGAAGCTTAAGAACTTCAGCTTCGCCTTTGCTTCCAGCTTGAAGGGAGACAGCCTGAGGGAGAACTGGGTATCATCCGCCGGCAGCTCAAGCAGCGACACATCCCCCAGAAACTTCTCCACTCCGGGAAGATATTCTTTGATCTTCACTCCCTTGATGCCCACGCTTCCCGTAAAGACCAGCGCAAAGCCGTTCCCCTGCTCTATGGCGGTGTTGATATCCGAAACTTTCACTTTGAATTCATCGATCTCCGAAGGGATGGCGGTGGGAAGCCTGATGCCCTTCTCCAGCTTCAGGCCGATCTCCACGGAATCCGGCACAAACCCGTGCTTTCCCGGATCCTTCCACTCCACCTCCGCGGCCAGTCCCGGCTCGCTCTTAAAGAAGGGCAGGCCCACTCCCAGGCCGATGAGGTATTCCCCCTGCACTGTGTCGATATGGATCTTCAGCCCCTTTAAGGGGGTGATCTTCGTGTTCAGGAAGGTGGCGGTCTCCTTCTTTCCCTTTCCTTTGGAGGATTCCGCCTTATCCTCGTACTCGATCTTTAGCTTCACCCCCACATTGTCTCTAGTCACCACCAGGTCCGTGTCCCATTCAAAGGAGAAAAAGCGGGCCTTGGGGTTCACGGACTGGATCACCTTTTTCTGGTTGGGGAGATTGATGTTTCCCACATGGCTGTGCATCCCGATCCTGTCCGGGTAGAAGCTGATGCCGGGAAGCTCCAGGGTCAGCACATAGGGCACCACAAAATTGAAGCCCTCCACGGAGTCCACCTTATAGTCCTCATAATCCTCGTTGTAGAGATGCTCCTGGTCATAATACAGGGTCATTTCGTGGACCGCTCCGATGTTCACGGCAAGGCTCTTATCCCTGAGAAGCTTTGCAAGGCCCGAGGGATCGGGGCCGTCCATGACCACGTAGGAGCCGCAGTCCTCCGACAGTGTCATCCGGGAGGCATCCGAAGGATCCCCCTCAAGCCGCACCTCCCCGTTGAAATGCAGCCACCCGTTCATGGAAACGGCGCCCCTTAACACCGCCATATCATCCACCCGCATAATCTGTGAGGCCGTAAAGGTGTAGGGGCCGAAGGAGAAGGACTTCATCTCCCCGGGCCTGATCACGGTGAAGCCATCCGGGATCACCTTCCTTTTCGCTCCGATCCGGATCACCACATCATAGCTGCCCACGGCGATATCCTTCGGGACCTTGAAGGTGCAGGTATTGGGATCCTGATACTTCAGCTCCGGGCTGTAGTCCACATCCCCGTTTAGGGTGAGGGAAAGCTTCGTCTCCTGTGCAAAGCCCGTGCCGGTGAGCCGGACCTCCGTATCGGAATGGCTCTTCGTGATGAATCTGGGGGACACGCCGGAAATGGAGAAGTCCTGATACACCGGAAGCTGTTCCTCCTCCGATGCCTCCCCTTCCAGGGAATAAAGCTTGCTTTCCCGCAGTTTTTCGTCTCTCAGCAAAATCTCAAGTGTGCGATCGGATCGTGTGAACGTGTCCACTGCCTCATAAGTGATCTCATATTGGTCATAGAGCTGGGCGTGGAGCCGGTCATAGAAGCTCTTCAGGCTTTCGCTGTCGGAAACATAGACAAACTCGCCGCCGCAGGCGTCCGCAATGGCGGAAAGATACCCGGTGTCCACATCCGGCCCGAGGCCCAGGGTGTAGACCGCCACATCATTGTTCGAGGCAAAACCACCCAGCTCACTGTAGATCTCTTCCAGGGAGGCGGGAGAATTGTCCTGCCCGTCCGTCATCAGAAGGATCAGCCGGTTCACATCCCTTTCCGTGCTGAAATCCTGGAGGGCGTCCAGAGTGGGATGGTACATGTCGGTGCCGTTGTCGGCAGACATCCTGTCTGCCGCCGCAAGCAGTTCATCCATGGGGGAGCCCACGGCCAGATTTTCTTTTGTAATGGAACAAAAGGTGATGAGGCCGATCCTCTCCTTTGCGTCCTTTCCCATGAGGAAGCTTTTTACCGCCTCCTGCAGGTCCCCGATGCTCCCCTCCATGCTGTAGGAAACATCGCAGATCAGGCGGATATCC
>CAMNLO010000072.1 GCA_946543095.1 uncultured bacterium | reverse complement strand
GGCGGAACGGGAACAGGGCATTACCATCGATGTGGCCTACAGGTATTTTACTACGGAAAAGCGCAGTTTTATCGTTGCCGATGCTCCGGGTCACGAGGAATACACCCGCAACATGGCTGTGGGAGCTTCCTTTGCCGACCTGGCAGTGATCCTGGTGGATGCTTCCCAGGGGCTTCTGACCCAGACCTGGAGGCATTCCCGGATCTGCGCTTTAATGGGGATCAGACATTTTGTGTTTGCCGTAAACAAGATGGACCTTCTGGGGTACCGGGAGAAAGAATACAAAAAGCTGGAGAAGGCAATCCGCAAGCTGGCGGTGGATCTGGAGCTGCCGGAGGTGTACGTGATCCCTGTATCCGCCACGGAAGGGGATAATGTGACGCTGCCCTCCAAACAGATGCCTTGGTATCATGGGCAAACACTGCTTTCTTACCTTGAGGAGGTGGATGTCTCCGATCATGGCAGCGGAGAGGGTTTTGTACTTCCGATCCAGCGGGTATGCCGACCGGATAGAAGCTTCAGAGGCTTTCAGGGGCAGATCGAGGCCGGGAATGTGTGCGTGGGCGACACGCTCACGGTACTTCCCAGCAAAGAACAGGCCGCAGTGAAGGAGATTCTGCCGGCAGGCGCAGGAGGTGCCGTAACCCTTACCCTGGATCGTGAGGTGGACGTTTCCAGAGGCTGCGTCCTTGTAAAGGACACCTCCCTGAAGGTGGGCCGCATGTTTACGGCGGAGCTTCTCTGGATGGATGACACGGAGCTGGTTCAGGGAAAGAGCTTTCTGATGAAGCTCGGAACGAAGCTGGTTCCGGCGTCTGTGATGAAGATCAAATATAAGACGGATGTGAACACGGGAGAAGCCATTGCTGTTTCAAAGCTGTATAAAAATGAGATCGCCCTCTGCGATATCGCTGTGACGCAGGATATCGTCTACGACGCTTTTGACAGCCACAGGTCTTTGGGAGAATTCATCCTGATCGACCGGCTGACGAATATGACCTCCGCCTGCGGAGTGGTGCGTCATTCCCTGCGCCGTTCCGAGAACGTGACCTGGCAGGAACTGGATATCACGAAAAAGCTGCGTTCGGAACGCATGGGACAAAAGCCGCTGACCTTCTGGTTTACGGGCTTGTCAGGCTCCGGGAAATCCACTCTGGCAAACGCTCTCGAGAAGCGGCTTTTTGCAGAGGGCCGTTATACAATGCTGTTGGACGGTGATAACATCCGTATGGGTCTGAACCGAAATCTGGGCTTTGAACCCGGGGACCGCATCGAGAACATCCGCAGGATCGCGGAAGTGGCAAAGCTGATGAACGATGCAGGCCTCATCGTTCTTACAGCGTTTATTTCACCCTATGAAAGCGACAGACAAAATGCCAGGAGCATTATTGGTGAGGAGAATTTCACGGAAGTTTTTGTGGACACTCCTCTGGAGGTTTGTGAAAAAAGGGATGTGAAGGGTTTATATAAAAAAGCAAGGGCGAATGAGATCCCGAATTTTACGGGCATCTCCAGTCCCTATGAGCCGCCCGCCCATCCGGATGTGGTGGTAAGGACCGAAGGCAGGAATGTGGAGGAATGTGTGGATGAGATATGGATGACAGTGAATGATAAACTGTCTTTTGATCTTAACAGCGGAATGTAGCAGGAAAGAGATGTATGCGTTTATCGATACATCCGGAAAGGGTCAGATGGAAAACGGAAAAAAAGAAACGGGGATCCGGAACAGGACAAGGACAGTAAGGTACATGACTGCACTGTTGTGTGCAGCATTGGTTTTCATGCTCGCCGGCTGCGGGGGAGGAAATGCCGGGGAGGCAAAGGAAGACGGAGCATTGAAGCTGACCAATGTTTCCTATGATCCCACCCGGGAGCTTTATGCGGCATATAATGAGATGTTTGTGAAATACTATAAGGATAAGACCGGGAAGGATGTCACCATCGTTCAGTCCCACGGAGGCAGCGGCGGACAGGCCAGATCCGTGGTGGAAGGCGCGGATGCGGATGTGGTGACTCTGGCGCTGGCCCATGACATCACGCTGATCGAAGAGGCAGGACTGATCCGGGGAGACTGGATCAGCGAGTTTGAAAGGGATTCCTCTCCGTACACCTCCTCCATCGTGTTCCTTGTCCGCACAGGGAATCCCAAGGGGATAAAGGATTGGGACGATCTGGTGCGGGAAGGCGTCGGTGTGATCTCACCGGATCCCAAGAGCAGCGGCGCAGCCTGCTGGAACTTCCTGGCGGCCTGGCATTATGCCGGAAATCAGTTTGGCGGCGATGAAGCAAAGATAAAGGACTTTATGGCAAAGCTCTACGGGAATGTGCTGGTCATGGATTCCGGTGCCAGAGGCGCCACCACGACCTTTGTGGAAAACGGTCAGGGAGATGTGCTGGTTTCCTGGGAGAATGAAGCTTTGCAGACTGTACGGGAATACCCGGGGGAGTATGAGATCGTATCTCCCTCTGTCAGTATTCTGGCCCAGCCCAGCGTGGCCATTGTGGATGAAAACGCGGATAAGAACGGGACGCAGGAGCTGGCAAAGGAGTATCTTTCCTATCTTTATACGGAGGAGGCTCAGAAGCTGATCGGGGAATACGGCTACAGACCTTCCGATGAAAAGATCCTGCAGGAATATGCGGACAAATTCGATCTGGGTATGGAGCTTTGCACCGTGGAAGAATTCGGAGGCTGGGATTCCGCATTTGCAATGTTTTTCCAAAACGGCGGCGTATTTGATGAGATCTACGGGAATTAAAGCAAAAAAACAAAGTGGCTTCGGACTGACCTTCGGGGTCACTTTATCCATGTTAAGCGTGCTGATCCTGATCCCGTTGGCGTCTGTTCTTCTCAAAGGGTTCACCCTGTCTCCGCAAAGATTCTTTGAGATCATCACCGAAAAGAATGTGATCTGCGCGTTTCTTACAAGCATTGGCTGCGCCTTTCTTGCGGCGTTTATCAACTGTGTTTTCGGGCTGATCCTGGCATGGACTCTTGTACGCTGCGATTTCTTCTATAAGCCGTTTCTGGACGGGCTCATCGAGCTGCCCTTCGCCCTGCCCACAGCCGTGGCGGGGATCACCCTTTCCAAAATGTATTCGGACACAGGTTTCCCGGGGAAATATCTCTCTGCCATAGGGATCGATATCTCCTATACCCATGCCGGGATCGTTCTGGCCATGGTGTTTGTGGGCATTCCCTTTGTGGTGCGCACAATTGAACCGGTGCTGCGAAAGCTTGATCCGCAATATGAAGAAGCGGCGCATATCATGGGAGCCGGCAGCATTTATACCTTCGGAAGAGTGGTCCTGCCGGAGCTTGGGCCGGCGCTTTTGACCGGCTTCGGACTGGCCTTTGCCAGAGGGATCGGCGAGTACGGAAGCGTGATCTATATTTCCGGGAACAGTGCAAAGGCACACACCCAGGTGGTGAGCTATGTCATCATGCAGAAACTGAACTATATGGACTATGAAGGAGCTGCGGCCATTGCCCTTGTGATGCTGGTGATCTCCTTTCTGATCCTTCTGGGGATCAATTTGGTCCAGATCAGACAGAGCAGAAGAGTGAACGATATCTGATCTTACCGGATCGGAAAAATTATAGACCGGGTTGGTGAGTCGGCTTACCCGGCAATTGATCTTGTCAAGAGGCATGACAGAAGAAAAAATGACAGACAGGAAGGATAACGCAAAATTGAAAGGGATTCGCCACAGAAGCATTGAACGGGTTCTGATCATCATCAGCACGATCTTTGCGGCGGTTATGCTGGTGCTCCCCTTAGGATATGTGATCGTGCAGAGCTTCAGTAAGGGAGCGGCCTTCTATCTATCTGCCATTACTACAGAAAACGTGATCTCTGCGTTGCAGTTAAGTCTATTTGCAGCCGGGATCGCTTTGCTTGTCAACACATTTTTCGGCATCATGGCGGGCATCCTGCTGACCCGCTATTCCTTTAGGGGCAAGCAGGTGCTGGGCGCCCTGATCGATATCCCGTTTTCTGTCTCCCCGGTGATCGCAGGTCTTTCCTACATCATGCTGTTTGGCAGGACGGGCTGGCTTTCTCCTGTTGTGGACGATCTGAACAGTCTGACGGGTTTAGGGGTGAAGATTGTTTTCGCACTTCCGGGAGTGGTGCTGGCCACGATATTTGTCACCTTTCCCTTCATTTCCAGGGAGATCATTCCTGTTTTAAATGCGGCGGGAACAGACGAGGAGGAGGCTGCGGGCCTGATGGGCGCCGGAGCGTTTACAGTTTTCCGAAGGATCACGCTGCCCCATATGAAATGGGCACTTCTGTATGGAATGATACTGTGCACAGCCCGGGCACTGGGGGAGTTCGGTGCGGTCAACGCTTTATCCAGGACCAGGGGAGAGACCTTCACACTTCCGCTGGAGGTGGATGCCCTCTACCTTTCCGGTTCGGCGGATTCCATCGTCGCGGCGTTTGCCGTTTCCTCCATTCTGGTTTTGATGGCAATGCTGCTTCTGGTGCTTAAAACCTTTACAGAATATCATATGAATAAAACAGGGCGATCATAATGTTTGTAGAATTGCAGGATATCAACAAATCTTTCGGCAATGTGAAGGCTTCTCAGGGGGTCAGCTTCGGTATTGAAAAAGGGAAGCTCTCGGCGCTGTTAGGGCCCAGTGGGAGCGGGAAGACCACTGTGCTCCGTATGATCGCGGGCCTTGAAACAGCGGATGAAGGCGAGATCCGTATCGATGGGAAGCGGGTCAACGAACTGGAGCCCAGGGAAAGAGGCATCGGTTTTGTTTTCCAGAACTATGCGCTGTTTCGATATATGAATGTTTATGAGAACATAGCCTTTGGGCTGAAAGTGCAGAAAATGAGCCGCGAAGAGGTTAAGAACAGAGTGGAGGAGCTGCTTTCTCTGGTGGAGCTTAAGGGGCTGGAGAAACGTTTTCCCAATGAGCTTTCCGGAGGCCAGAGACAGCGGGTGGCCTTTGCGAGGGCCCTTGCGCCTGAACCCTCGGTGCTGCTTCTGGACGAGCCCTTTGCCGCGATCGACGCAAAGGTGCGGGGGGAGCTTCGCAGATGGCTTAGGGATATGATCCATAGGGTGGGGATCACGAGCATCTTCGTTACCCATGATCAGGATGAAGCGGTGGAGGTGGCTGATGGGATCATTGTTATGGACAAGGGAAGGATCGAGCAGACCGGAACCCCGGGTGAGATCTATCGGACACCGAAAACGGCGTTTGTCGCAGGCTTTATCGGAGAGCCTGTTATCATTAAGGATTTCGGCAGGTTAAAGGGTTTTTCCGCTGAAGGCTATGATCATGCAGTGATCCGGCCGGAGTTCGTGGAGGCTTTCAAGAGCGACAATGCGCATTTCAAAAAGATCCTGCCTTTTGCCGAAAAGGGCGTGATCAAAGATATTGTATTCCGGGGCAACACCTATGCCGTGAAGCTGGACGTAGGCGGAATGGAGCTGGTATGCCACAGGTCCCTGGAAAGGCGCCCCATTGAGATTGGGGAGCAGATGAATGTGATCGTTTACCGCCTGTTTGCGGTTAAGGGAAACGATATTGAACTGATGAAAAACGGAAATCTTGGCGATGACAGCTCCGATCAGCTGGAAAAGTATCTGTATGGAGACAGTGGGTATTTTGTAGGATAGGAATAATGTCTGAGAGACGAGTGTTCAAATATGTGTGCGCTCAGACAGCAGAAGGGAATGCCAGACGTGATCCAAAGAGGAAGTAAGGGAAGAGTATGTGGGATGAAGAATTAAAGATCGCAAAGCAGGCAGCGGTGGCAGCAGGCCGGAAGATCCTTGAGATCTATAACGGAGCAGAAGACCTGAATGTGGAATACAAGGATGGCGATATGCCTCTTACCGCAGCGGATAAGGCGGCAAATGCCATTATCACGGAGCTTTTGCAAAAGCATTTTCCGGATCACGCGATCCTTTCCGAAGAGGGAAAGGATGATCTTTCCAGACTGGAAAACAGGCTTTGTTTTATCGTGGATCCTTTGGACGGCACGAAGGAGTTTTTAAAAAGAAACGGACAGTTCACGGTAAACATCGCACTCTCTTTTGAGCACAGATCAGTAATGGGGGTGATCTATGTTCCTGTGACAGGAGATCTGTATTACGCTGCTCAAAAGGAAGGCTCCTTTCTGGAAAGCAAAAACGGAGAAAAAAGAAGGCTTCAGGTTTCTTCGATCACAGACATAACTGCGCTCAGGGTGGTGATGAGTAATTCCCATGGCTGCAAAGAGATGGATGAATTGATCGGGAAGTATCAGCTGAAAAATCTGAAGAGCATCGGCAGCTCTTTAAAGGGCTGTCTTGTGGCGGCTGGGGAAGCCGAAATCTATTACCGCTTTAATCCTACCATGGAATGGGACACGGCTGCGATGCAGTGCATTGCTGAGGAGGCGGGAGCGATCTTTCGGCAGATGGATGATACGGAGATGCTCTATAACAGGGAGGATCCACTAAACCGGAAGGGATTCTATCTGATCAATCAATTGAAGAATCGTCTGCGATGAATTACGCGTAAATTTTAATGCTTTTATGAACAGGAAAACAGGCACTGTCAGCCCTGTCGCTCGGTGTTATCATTAGATTGATTTACAGCGTTGCGAGACAACAACTGACGAAGAACAAGTCAAACGTTCAGGAAAGGATCGGTGATGTTATGGGGGGGAAGATAGTGAATAACCGACACAGATCATCAATCCCGATGTAAGGTATGAAACAGAACCGGACATCGGGATTTTTGTACAGATGCTATGCAAAAACATTAGGTTGACAGATATAACGGTGCACAATATCATAATCGTAGTTAGATTGACAGACACAAAGGAGGAAAGCCAATGCCACACGATATGAATGATGAGAGCTACAGGCAGATCATAAAAGACTTCGCTGACACGGAGTCGGTAAAAGAAACGGCATTAAAGAACGGCGTCTCCGAGGTCAAGGTGCGCAGAGTGCTGATCACGGAGGGACTATGGTCGTCGGCGACCAGTGATGAGATACAGAGACTGCTGGGTGAGGGGAAGAGTGTATCCGAGATCGCCGGGATACTCTGCACATCAGAAAAAGCCGTTCAGCAGTATCTTCCATACAGACGCGGGATCTATATGGGAGAGAACAGGAGCGTTGCGGCCCTGAATTCGGAGGAATACCGAAAGCGGATCGAGGTCATCAAAGAGAAGGTTCTGAGGAAAAAAGAGAGTGGTGACATATTGGATGCCTACAAGGCCGGAGTTCAAACGGAACGGGAGGAAATCATGAGTGCAAAATCGGGAAGCATGATTGCAGGGAAATTGACCGGGCTGACGGAATGCGAAGATACAGGAAAGCCTGAGGCAACGAATCCGCTTGTGGAACAATATCCGGGGATTGTGACCTTCAGAGAGCTGCCGGATGATAAGCGCCGTATGGTGGAAGAAAAGGGGAAGATGCAGGGAGAAGATATTTACAGGCTGCATCTTGAGATTGTCAGGGATCTGTATCACTGCTTTGAGGGAACGAATACGGATGAACACACAGAACTCCTGAGAAAATACGGA
>CAMNLO010000071.1 GCA_946543095.1 uncultured bacterium | reverse complement strand
ATGGACGGCAACGAGGTGATCAGGCGCTTAAGGAGCGAGGGCCTGGAGACAGAATATGTCATGCTCTCCGCTTACGACAGCTTTGAGGATGTCCGGGAATTTTTCCTGCAGTCCGGCTTTGACTATATCCTGAAGCCCGTAGGAAACGAGGAGCTCCAGATCGTTCTGGAAAAGCTGAACAAACACCTCTCCGAGAAAAAAGGGGTTCCGGAAAAGGAGCCCGTTTCCTCTAACCCCGCCTTTAACGCCCTGGTGGAATATGTGGACGCTCACTATGCCGAAAAACTGAGTCTGAATCACCTTTCCGAGCAGTTTGCCTTAAGCAAAAGCTATATCTGCATGCTGTTTCAGAAGCATTTCAATAAATCCCTGTACCTCTATCTCACAGATCTGCGCATGTCCCAGGCAAAGCGCCTTCTCCAGGACCGTTCCTGCCTCATCAAGGAGATCGCCTTAAAATCCGGGTACACGGACTACTATCATTTCTTCCGGGTGTTTAAGAGCTACTATGGCATTTCTCCCAGGGAAATGCTGGAGGGTGCCGGAGCCCGGAGGAAATGAAGTCAAAGCTGTTTCTTTTGCTGTCTCTTCTCTTTTTTCTCCCGTTTCTTTCCTCCTGTCAGAGGAAGGATGCCCCCACCCCTTTGCGCATCGCCATTCCGGAATCCGACTATGTGCAGGATCTGAAGACTAACTACTATGTGGGATGGCTTAAGGAGCGCCTTAACCTGGAGCTGGAGTTTTTAGTGGTCCGAAGAGAAAGTGCGGAGAGCTTTATGGAGGAGCTCTTTTCCTCCGGGACCGAGCTGGATGCGGTGCTCTTCGGAAACGGTTTTTCCCTCACCAAGGAGCAGCTTTCAGAATATGCGAAGGCCGGCAGACTCCATCCCCGGGAGGATGGCAGCTATTCCTACAGCAACTACGGAAGCGCCCCCGCAAAAAGCCCGACCAGCATCCTGTGGATCAATACCCTGTGGTTAAAGCAGCTGGGGCTTCCCCTTCCGGAGGATACGGATTCCTTAAGGGAGGTGCTGCGTGCCTTTTTGACCCAGGATCCCAACGGCAACGGCCTTGCGGATGAGATCCCCTTTGCAGGGGCATCGGGAGATCCCGCCCATTCTCCTGTGGAATTTATCCTGAATTCCTTTGTGGGGGACTATTCTCCGGGATACGAGGTCTCTGAGGAATTCCGCCGGGGCATATCCTACTGCGCCTCTCTTTCCCGGGAGGGACTTTTGCCTGAACGGTATGTCCGGGGAGAGATGGCTTTGTTTACGGAGCTGGTGAATTCTCCGGAAAACCTGGTGGGAGCCTTTACCACAGCCTCCATCTCCCAGGTGATCTATCCGGATGATCCGGAGATCCTCTCCCGTTATATGCATATCCCGCCCCTTACAGGCCCTGAAGGAGTCCGGGGAAGTGCATACGCAGAAAAAACCCCCGAGATCGGAGGCCTGGTGCTTTCCGGAAGCCCTAACAGGGAGGTGGCAGCGTGTCTTCTTTCCCTGATGGAGACCCCCGAGGCCTCCCTCATCGCCAGATACGGGGAGCAGGGGGTGGACTGGGATTTTTCCGACGGTCTGGACGTGTCCATCGACGGAGGACTCTCCACTATCGCTACGGTAAATTACCTCTGGAACACTCCCCAGAACAAGCACCTGAACGGCATCGGCCCCATGCGGGTCCCGGAGGAATACCTGCGGGGCGTGACCTGGAACGGGGTCAATTCCGATACGGAATACATCGACGAAAGAGCCCGAATGTCCTATCTGGATGCGCCACAGATCTCTCCCAGGCTCCCCTCCCGTCTTCCCTCTAAGGCCCTTTCCTCCTATGTGGAGGATTCCTTGAACCGGTTCATCTTCGGAGAGGGGAATGTGGATGATGAGGCGGAATGGGAGGACTATGTAAAGGGGGCTCTTGCCCTTTCGGAAGGATAACGGATGAAGAGAACTCATTTCCCCCGACTTATTGATACTTTCCTTTTGGTGCTGCTTTCTCTCCTCCTTTTTTCCGGCTGCGCGCAAAAGGAAACAGATCCCTCCCAGGACAGTGTCACGGAAGCCCCGGAGAGCCCCGAGGAGCTTTACGAAAAGGCCCTTACCGAGGATGTCCTGGTGGTGTACACGGTCTCCTCCCGCATCGCTGAGGCAAAGGAAAGCTTCGAGGGGACATACCCCGGGCTCCTCGTGGATATGCGGGATCTGCGCAGTCCCGATCTGGTGGCCGCCATCGAAAGAGACTATGAAAGCGGTGTCATGGAATGTGACCTTGCCCTCTGCAATGCCACCAGCGGAGAGTTTAAGGTGAGGCGGAGCTTTTGTTTTACTCCGGTGCGCTTTATGATACATGTCCCGTGGATAATCTCTGGGCCCTTACGGAAAAGCGTTTTCAGGGCCGGATCTATATGCCCAATCCCCTTCGCTCCTATTCTACCTATACTCTCTGTGCCTCCTTCTGGGATGAGGCGGAGAGCTTAAAGGAGGCTTACCAAAGCTATACAGGGGCTCAGTCAGACCCCTCCGACGAGACGGATTATCCGAAGCTTTTCTGGGAAAGGCTTTCCCAAAACTGCGTGTTCACCAACAGCTCCGATGAGGTGGCGGAGGCCTTAAAAAACGGCGACGCGGACCTCGGCTTTATGGTCTCCAGTAAGCTCCGCTTAAAAAGCCTTGGCTATGAGGTCGAGCCTGTGTACCGGCTTGAGCCCTTTTGCGGCTGCCAGACCTCCTACGGCCTCATGCTTTCCGCTCACGCGAAAAACATCCATGCGGCGAAGCTGTTTATCCGCTTTCTTCTGGGGGAAAGGGAGGGAGACGGGGAAGGCCTGACCCCCTTTCTTACCCCGGGGACCTGGTCTGTCAGAGAGGATGTACCGGATGGCAATCCTGTGCCCCTTGAAGAGCTGGATCTGATCCTCCCGAAGCGATCCGAGATCACAAAGCGCAGAGCCTATATGGATGAGCTCTGGAACAGGCTCTTAAAGGAGCGGAACCCGTGAAGGCACAGAAGACTGTCCTGTTTCGGCGCTTCCTTGGGGTGGCGGCGGTTTTCGCTGTCTGTCTCTCAGCGGCGGTGGATTATCTGGGGGTGGCCCTCATGGATCAGGACAGGGTCATCAGCTCCAACCGGGGGATCAGGATGGAGGATATCCCCGCCATAAAGGAAGCGGCCGTGTTTTACCGGGAGCGGGAGATCGGCATCACCGGCCTTCGTCTCTTCGTGTTTTGCGAAAGCGGACTCTTCAGCACCCTGTCCGGGTATTTCAGGATCGCCCTGCCCGTCACCTTTCTGCTGTTTTTTCTGATCATGGAGTTCTTCTTCCACTATCTGAACCGGCACATGATCCGTCCCATCTCCGGCGTCATCGCGGAAAGCGCCGGGGAGATCACAAAGCCCCTTTCCCATACCGGAGACGACTATTTCGATTCCCTTGTGGATCATGTAAACGCTATGCTGAACCGCATCGAAAGCAGGGAGAAGGCCCTGTATGAAGCAAAGCAGCGGGAGAACGCAGCGGAGCTGGAAAAGGAAAGGATCCAGACGTGGCTCTTGAAAAAGCAGATCAGCGCCCACTTTACGGTGAACACTTTAAATTCCATCCGGGCCCTGATCCGCCGGGGAGACAGGGAGGACGCCTCCCGTATCTCAGACGACCTGGCCGCTCTTCTGCGCTACGCCAACGCGGGAGAGGAAAACATTTCCCTGCTGGAGGAGTTTCATATCCTCAGGCAGTACATGGAGATCATGGAGATGCGTTTTCCGGATCGGATCAGTCTTCAGATCGAGGAGGAGGATACGGACGCGGAGCTGTTCATTCCCAGGATGCTTCTGCAGCCCATTGTGGAAAACTCCATCTTTCACGGATTGGAGGGAGGAAGCGGGATCATCAGGATATTTACGGAGCTTCGGGAGGGAAAGCTTTTCATCCTGATCACGGATAACGGAAAGGGAATGGGAGAAAAGGAACTGGAGAGCCTTCGACTTTCCCTGGAGGAGCCCTTTTCTAAAGAGAAGGAGGACACAAGGCATATCGCCCTTTTAAATATTCAAAAGCGGATACGGCTGGCCTACGGAGGAGAGTACGGGATTGCGATCCGTGCAAGGGAGGGAGAAGGCACCACTGTGCGACTCAGCTTTCCTGATTCAGCGAATTACCTCTGAGTTTTTCTCAGATTGGAACTAACGTCTCCTCGTCGCCCCCCTCCTCCTTCGTGTCGATGCTGCCCATGGCTTCCTTCTGGGCCTCGGTCTTGAATTCCTCCAGCTGAACCGTGCTGATCTCCGGCAGGCTCTCCAGGGAATTCAGGCCAAAGAGCCTGAGGAACTGCTCGCTGGTGCCAAAGAGCAGCGGTTTTCCGGGAGCGTCCAGCCGTCCCACCTCTCTGATCAGGTCGAATTCCAGAAGCTTTGAGATGGCGTAGTCGGAGCTGACCCCGCGGATCTTTTCGATGTCTCCCCTGGTAACGGGCTGCTTATAGGCCACAATGGATAAGGTCTCGATGACGCTGTCGGAGAGGGTCTGCTTTTTCGGGGTCTTCACCAGCCGGATCAGATATTCGTAATACTCCCCCTTGGTGCAAAGCTGCACGGAATCCTCCAGAAACACCAGCTGAAGCCCGGAGGAGTCCTGCTTATATTCCTCCTCCATCTCGTGGAGCAGCTTCGAAAGCTCCGCCGGCTTTTTCTCCAGGGCAGCGGAAAGCTGCGCAAGCTCCACCGAGTCTCCCATGGCAAACAATATGGCTTCGATCGCCGCTTTTACCTTCTCTCTTTTCATGCCTTCTTTGCCTTTAAGCTGATCTCGCTCTCCCCCTCCTGGAAGATCTCGATTTCTCCGTTTTTCGCCATTTCCAGGATCACCAGAAAGGCCACGATGATCTCCTGTTTGCTGCCCTCTTTTTCCAGCAGCTCCCGGAAGCTGCAGCTTTTCCTGCTGCGGATATATTCCCCGATATAGGCAGTCTTCCTGTCCATATCGATCTCTTCCTTTTCGATCTTCCCGAATTTGGACCGGATGGGATCCAGCTTCTCCTCATTCCGTTTTAAAAGCCCCTGGAGGATCTCCTGGAGAGCGGGAAGGGAAACCCCCTGCAGAAGCTCCTCATAGTCCACGGGGGGCTTATAGGATAATACCTCCTCCGGCAGCTCCTGCCTGCGGAACATGACGCCCTCCGCGTTTTCCATTAAATCCCTGAGCTCATAGGACATATACTTATAGAGCTTGTATTCCAGAAGCCGCTGCACCAGCTCCTCCCTGGGATCCGAATCCTCCTCTTCCTCTTCGGATTCCTCCCTGGGCAGAAGCATTCTGCATTTGATATCAAGAAGGGTGGCCGCCATCAGGAGAAACTCGCTCATCACGTCCATATCCGCCTCTTTCATTTTTCGGATATAGTCCAGATACTGCTCCGTGATCTCCACGATGGGGATATCATAGATATCGATCCTGTTTTTTTCGATGAGGTGGAGGAGCAGGTCCAGGGGACCCTCGAATGCCTCCAGCTTTACGGCTAATTCCATGCGGTTTGTGTGTTATGTCAACTACAATCCATGCCATAGGGTGCAAACTCCAGCACCACCAGCTCCGCGGGGTCGAAGACTCTCACGGGCAGCGTGTGCTCTCCCAGCCCCCTGCTGATGATCAGCTCCCCCTTCTGTCCCCGATACCTGCCTCCGTCATATTTCGGAAACAGCTGCAGGGACGGAGACACCAGCCCCCCGAAAAAGGGCACCCGGACGATGCCGCCGTGCATATGGCCGGAAAGGGTCAGGTCCGCTCCCCAGTCGTCGTAGACATCAAAAAACTCCGGGTCATGGGCGATCAGGAGATTGAAGCTGTCCGCATCCGGCGTCCCGATCAGCTTTGCCATCTCCTTTGCGGGATAGGCTTGCCTTGCGATGATCCCCCGCTCCAACAGGGCGTAATACAGTTCAAAGGGCAGCTCCAGGCCGAAGATCCGGATCCCGGAGTCCTCCAGAAAGACGGTTTCGTTCCGTAAAAACCGGACTCCAAAGTGTTCCGCTGCTTCCTTCAGCCTGCGGAAACGGTGATCCTTCCGGAACACCTCCCAGGCGCTCAGCTTCTGCTCATGGTTCCCCATGCCGTAGTACACGGGGATCCCGGCCTTTCTGATTCCCTCTAACAGAGACAGGACCGGCTCCTCATTGGTGGCCTTCCGGGAGGCGGTCATGAGATCTCCCGCGATCAGGACCCCATCCGGAGCCTCTTTCCGGATCGCCTTTACAAGCCTTTCGTTTCCCGGTCCGAAGGAATGGTTATGGAGATCCGCCAGCAGCAGAAGCTTTGTTTTTTTCCGGAGCTTCGGGGAAGAGATCCGATAAACTCTCCTGACGAAAAAGCAGACGTCATGGATCATGACTCCCAGAAAAAAGAGCCCCGTGAGAAGCAGCACCCCCGCAATGATCAGTAGAATTTTCAGCATCATAGAAAAATTACCCCCTGGCGATTCAGCCAGGGGGCCGTTGAAACCTTAATTATACTTCCTTTTTCTGGCCGCTTCGGACTTCTTCTTCCTCCGAACGCTGGGCTTCTCATAGTGCTCTCTTTTCCGGATCTCCTGCTGGATACCGGCCTTCGCACAGCTTCTCTTAAAACGCCTTAAGGCGCTGTCCAAGCTTTCATTTTCTTTTACGATCACGTTTGCCATATTTACCTACCCTCCCTTCACCCCCCGTGGGATGCGGGTTATTTGTCTGCGTTTCGCCGATTAAGCCGCAAACATGGATATTTTACTGGACGAAACAGCTTTCGTCAAGAGGAAATCAGTTTTTTTATGGCAACGATCTCCCCGTTCTTTTCCTCCACCGGGACCATATCCCCTGCCAGGGTGAGGGCCAGCTTCCGGTTTTTTTCCTCGTTGATGTCAAAGAGCAAAACCGGTTCCTTTATGCTTTCCCCAAAGGACTGGATAGCCCTGAAAAGCGCCCGGAAATGCTCCAGGAGCAGCATGGCCTGCCCCTGTCGTGTAAAGAGATAGGTCAGGGCAATGCCCCTCTGGATCCGGTCGCAGAGCATCAGGCTGAACACCCTCCCCCCCATAAACCGCACCGAGGACAGGGTGGGATCAAAGGCGGGAGCCCTGGAGGCGCCGGTTTCCGTCATGAAATCCATCAGATCCTCATGCTCTCTGGTGGAAAGACGGCTGAACACCTTCACATTGACCGGCCCGCTTCCCACAAAGAAATCCTTATATTTCGAGGAGGTGGTAAGATCCTTAAAGGAAATGGCGAATTCCGTTTCCCCGGGGAACAGTTCAAAGCCCTCGGACACAAACAGCTTCTGCATGGGCTCATACTGAGGCAGAACGGACCTGCACATCTTCATTTTCGCGTGAATCGCAAGCCGCAGATACTGCTGCAGCAGAAAGCGGCTGATCCCCCTTTTCCTGTATGCCTCGAACACAGTAAAGAACAAAAGCTCCTGGGTCGTATTCAATCCCATCGTCGCCAGATAGCCCATAACGGTCCCCGCATCATCCGTGGCGGCCAGAAGCTCCGCCTGACTGGCAAGACTGATCCCGAAGCCCTC
>CAMNLO010000070.1 GCA_946543095.1 uncultured bacterium | reverse complement strand
ATGAATCCTGCAGAACATTTCGGAACACTGACTCCCAGAATGAACCGCTTCAGAGAACAGGTGCTGGATAAAAAGCCCTATATCAGCGCGGAACGTGCGGTTCTTGCCACGGAAAGCTACCGGAACAGCAAACACCAGCCGGCTGTCATGAAGCGCGCCCTGATGCTGAAGAATATTCTGGAAAAGATGAGCATTTACATTGAGGAGGAAACCCTCATCGTGGGGAATCAGGCAGAGTCCAATAAGGATGCGCCGGTGTTTCCGGAATATACGATGGAGTTTATCATCAATGAGCTGGATCTGTTTGAAAAAAGAGACGGCGATGTGTTCTACATCACCGAGGAAACAAAGAAGAAGCTTCGGGAGATCGCTCCCTTCTGGAAAAACAATAATCTCCGGGCCAGAGGCCTGGCCCTGCTTCCCGAGGAGGTGAGCGTGTACATGGAAACGGGCCTCTTCGGGATGGAAGGGAAATTAAACGCCGGAGATGCCCATCTTTCCGTGCATTATGAGCGCATCCTGAAGGAGGGCTTAAAAGGCTACAGGGAAAGAGTGGAGGCCCTCAGGGCAGGACTGGATCTGACCCTGCCGGAAAGCATCGATCGGTATGTCTTCTACAACGCGGTGCTGATCGTGCTGGACGCTGTCAGGACCTACGCGCTCCGGTTTGCGGCGCTGGCCAGGCAGACAGCGGATGCCGCGGAGGGGGAAAGAAAGAGGGAGCTTCTGGAGATCGCAGGGATCTGTGAAAGGGTCCCCTACGAACCGGCCAAAACCTTCCGGGAGGCGATCCAGTCCGTGTGGTTTATCCAGCTGATCCTCCAGATCGAGTCCAACGGGCATTCCCTCTCCTACGGCAGGTTTGACCAGTATATGTATCCTTATTACAAACATGATCTGGAACAGGGCCTGATCACGGAGGCGGAAGCCGTGGAGCTTCTGGATAATCTCTGGATCAAAACACTGACGATAAACAAAGTCAGAAGCCAGGCCCATACCCTCTCCTCCGCAGGAAGTCCCATGTATCAGAATGTGACCATCGGGGGCCAGACTTCAGACAAAAAAGACGCTGTCAATCCCCTCAGCTTTCTGATCTTAAGATCCGTGGCCCAGGTGAGGCTCCCCCAGCCCAATCTGACCGTGCGCTATCATGCGGGTCTGAGCAAAAAATTTTTTGATGAAGCCATCGAGGTGATGAAGCTGGGAACGGGAATGCCGGCATTCAACAATGATGAGATCATCATCCCCTCCTTTGTGGAAAAGGGGGTCAGTGAAGAGGACGCCTATAATTATTCCGCCATCGGCTGCGTGGAAACGGCGGTCCCCGGAAAGTGGGGCTACCGCTGCACCGGAATGAGCTATATCAATATGCCGAGACTCCTTCTCACGGTGATGAACAACGGCGTCGATGTCACCACCGGCAGACGGTTTGCGAAGGGCTATGGATATTTCACGGATTTTAAGAGCTTTGAGGAGCTGATGGAGGCCTGGGACAAGACCCTGGAGGAGATCACAAGGGCCAGTGTGATCGTGGAAAACGCCATTGATCTGGCATCGGAAAGAGATGTGCCGGATGTGCTCTGCTCTGCGCTGACGGAGGACTGCATCGGCAGGGGAAAGACCATCAAGGAAGGCGGAGCGGTCTATGATTTTATTTCCGGACTGCAGGTGGGGATCGCCAATCTCTCCGACTCTCTGGCCGCCATCAAAAAGCTGGTCTTTGAAGAAAAAAAGATCACGGCAAAGCAGCTGATGGACGCCCTTGCGGATGATTTCACCGGTGAGGAAGGCATGCGCATTCAGCAGCTGCTGATCCATGAAGCGCCCAAATACGGCAATGATGACGATTATGTGGACGCACTGGGAGTGAGGGCATACCAGCCCTATATCGACAATATCGGAACGTATCACAGCACCCGGTACGGAAGAGGCCCCATCGGCGGCATCCGATATGCGGGGACCTCCAGCATTTCCGCCAATGTGGGCCAGGGGCTGGGAACCGCTGCCACACCGGACGGAAGGAAGGCGTTTACACCACTGGCGGAGGGCTGCTCCCCGAGCCACGGAATGGACAGGAGCGGGCCCACCGCCGTATTCAAATCCGTTTCCAAGCTGGATACAAAGCATATCACCGGCGGTGTCCTGCTGAACCAGAAGGTGACGCCCTCCATGCTTTCCACAGAGGAAAGCAGGCAGAAGCTTCAAATGATGATCCGGGCCTTTTTCAACAGGCTCCATGGCTATCATGTGCAGTACAATGTGGTGGATAAGGAAACCCTGTTGGACGCACAGCTCCATCCGGAGAAGCATAAGGATCTCATCGTAAGGGTCGCCGGGTATTCGGCCTTCTTCAATGTGCTTTCCAAGACCACCCAGGATGACATCATCGGCAGAACGGAGCAGGTGATCTGATCAGACAAAAAGGAGAAGGATAAAATGAAATTATGTATCGATCATGCTGATGCGGAAGCGATCCGAAGGATCTATGAGTACTACCCCGTGGACGGAGTGTCCACCAATCCCTCCATTCTGGCAGCCGTAAAAAGAAACCCCTATGAGGTGTTACGGGAGATCCGGAAGATCATCACGGATCAGGGGGAACTGTTTGTGCAGGCGGTGTCTCCGGATGCGGAGGGGATGGTGCGGGAAGCGAAGCATATCACTAAGGTTCTCGGGAAGAATACCATTGTAAAGATCCCCTGCACTCCGGAGGGCTTTAAGGCCATGAAAAAGATCCATGCCGAAGGGATCCGGCTTCTGGGCACCGCCATCTACACACCCATGCAGGGCATTCTGGCTGCCAAATGCGGCTGCGAGTATGTAGCCCCGTATATCAACCGGATCGACAATATGGGCTATGACGGGGTGCAGATCGCAAAGGATATCCACGATGCGATCCAGAAAAACGGAATGGACCATTGCGGACTGCTGGCTGCCAGCTTTAAGAATTCCCGGCAGGTGCTGGAGCTTTTAAAGTATGGCGTGAAGGCCGTGACCGTTTCCCCGGAGGTGATGGACGGTTTTGTCAAAAATGCCGCCATAGACGCTGCCATAGCACAGTTTACGGCAGATTTTGAGGGCCTTGTGGGCAGAAACAAAACAATGGAGAACTGCGAATGAAAATCCTTGCCATCGATATCGGAGGAACCTTTCTCAAATATGCCCTGACGAATCCTGACTGCGAAATGCTGGAACAGGGAAAGGTGAAAACGCCGCGTTCCGGCAGAGAGGCATTGATCGAGGCGATCGGTGAGATCTATGACGCTTATTCCCGGCCGGAGGGCATCACCGTTTCCATGCCGGGGATCATCGACAGCGCCCGGGGATATGTATTCATGGGGGGAGCCCTGACCTATAATAATGATTTTGATTTTGGGGAAGCTCTCTTAAGAAGGTGCCCCGCGAGGATCGTCATCAATAACGATGCCAAATGCGCGGCCTGTGCGGAGGCATCCAGAGGCGCCCTGAAGGATGTCAAAGACGGAGCAGTGCTTCTGTTCGGGACCATGATCGGCGGCGGCATCGTTCTCGACCACAGGGTCAGAAAGGGGATCCACTTTTCCAGCGGAGAAGTCTCCTATATCCTGTCGGACCGGAATGCCGATCCCTCCTATGATACGGTGTGGGGGAATCGCAGCGGGACTCCCGCATTATGCAGGCTGTTTGCGGACAGAAAACACCTTCCTCCGGAGGAAGTGGACGGAGAGAAGGTGTTTGACGCGGTGAACCGCGGTGATGCAGACGCCCTTGAGGCACTTCATCTCTTTACAAAGGAGATCGCCGTGCAGATCTTTAATCTGCAGACCATCCTGGATCTGGAGCGGTTTGCCATCGGCGGGGGCATCAGCGTACAGCCGGCCTTTCTCGACTGCATTCGCAGGCATCTGGATGCAATGTATGCCCATTCCCCATATTATGTGCCCAGGGCAGAGGTGGTCACCTGCCGGTTCGGCAATGACGCGAATCTCATCGGCGCGGTTTCGGAATACCTGGCGGCGTATTCGGGATCCTGATGGCGTATTCGGGATCCTGATGGCTGCAGTTCGCTTTGCCGACAGCATCCGGTTCCCCCGCCGGAAGGATTCCTATTCGTGGCATTTTCCGTGTCCGCAGGAATGGCCTTCTCCATGTTCGTGGTCATGATGGCTGCAATTCGCTTCTCCGGTGGCATCCAGTGTCCCGGCCAGAAAGGCTTCGACAGCAGCATCCGCGCTTCCGGAGGCACCGGCAAAGAGCCTGATCCCCGCTCTTTCAAGGGCCATCTGGGCGCCGCCCCCGATCCCGCCGCAGATCAGGACATCCACATCCGCCATATGCAGGATGCCCGCAAGGGCCCCGCAGCCCTCTCCGTTTGTGTCAAGGATCTGAGAAGCGGTGATCTTTCCGTCCTCTGAATCATATACCTTAAACTGCTCTGTTCTGCCGAAATGTCCAAACACATTTCCGTTGTCATAGGTTACGGCCACTCTCATTGTTTTTTCTCCTTTGCTTCCGATCTCGATTCCGGATCCGTTTCTTTCCCTGTCGATCCTGATGTTTCCGCCGGCGATACAAAGCCGTTTGCCTTCCACGATGGCGCAGGCCAGCTTTTTCCTTGCGCTGTCATACATGGCGGTGACGGTGGTCCGTGCCACCCCCATCCTCCCCGCGCATTCCTCCTGGGTAAGGCCCTCATGATCCAAAAGCCGGATGGTCTCAAACTCATCCAGCAAAAGCCTACTATTGGCGCTGCGCTGTCATATTAGCGGGATATCTCCGGCCGTCAGTCATCTCTGAGCCGGATCATATCCACCCGTTCGATCACGCCGATCTCTTCCAGTGCGTTGATCATGCGGTACACCGTGGCCACTCCCACAGAAGGATCTTTGCGTTGTACCATACAGCAGATATCCTTGCAGCTGGCTTTGTCATTCTCTGCCAGGACCTTTGCCACAAGCATTCTCTGTCTGGTGATCTTCATGCCGTTTTCCTTCAACGCCTCTACGATCTGCTCATCAGTCATCCTGTCACCTTCACCCGCCACCGTAAGCTGTTCAAGCGACGCCACATCTTCTTGTCTGTTAGCCATTGCTAACGCATCGTCAAAAGTAAAACCGGCATTTGCCGGGTTTTAACAGTAAAATGTTAGCATATGCTAACTACGATTGCAATATCACACTCTCATTTTCCGGTTTCATTCCCTGTTTTTCTTCAGCAGAAAATGAAACCGGAGAAATGCATCCCGAAACGATCTATATGCTTTCCGGTTCTGACCGGTTGTTTATTGCTTCTTATACCCCGTATACATTGTCAGCAGAAAACAAATGACTGCGGCCCATGCAAAAAACCTGTGATACTTCATTTCGATCTTTCTCCTTCTTTCCCTCTCTTCAGATCTGTCATGCAGTGAAGACCCAGTGCGATCGTGGAACCATTATGCAGCATCGCGCCGGTGGGCGGTGTGATCAAGCCCAGAAGGCCAAGGGCGATCAGGCCCAGATTAAATCCCACAACGAAACGATAGTTAAAGTGAATCCTCTTCATGAGAAGGATGCTGAGCTCTTTTAAGGTGATGAGCTGATACAGATTGTCCTCCGATATCATAACATCAGCGATCTGACGGGCCAGCTGCGCTCCCTCACAGATGGCGATCCCGCAATCCGCTTCCGAGAGCGCGGGGGAATCGTTGATGCCGTCACCGACCATGACAACGGTATGCCCCTTCGCCTTCTCCTGCCGGACAAATCCCGCTTTTTCTTCCGGAAGGACCTCCGCATAGTAAGAATCAACGCCCACCTCTTTCGCCACTCTTCTGGCAATATGCATGGAATCGCCTGTCATCATGACAATATTCCGAAATCCGGCCGCATGAAGCCTTCGGATCACATCAGGGGCTTCCGGTCTTAAGGGATCCTCCAGACAGATCACTGCCGAGAGCTTTCCCCCGATGGCAAGAAAGAGCCTTGAACAGCGCTTTGATATGGCCCTCAGCTTTTCCTGTTCTCCCTCGGGGATCACGCAGTGCTCGTCCTCCATCACAAAATGCCAGCTGCCGATCACCACCTTCTGCCCGTCAATATCAGAAGCGATGCCATGCGCCACCACATACTCCACCCTGCTGTGCATCTCATTATGCTCAAGCCCTCTCTCCGCTGCCGCGGCCACCACGGCATTGGCAATGGAATGGGGATAATGCTCCTCAAGGCAGGCCGCTATGCGCAGCATCTCATCCCTGTCATTTCCAGAAAAGGCAACCACATCCACCACCCTGGGCGAAGCCATGGTAAGGGTTCCTGTTTTGTCAAACACTATGGTGTCCGCATCTGCGACAGCCTCCAGGAATTTTCCGCCCTTCACCGTAAGATGGCTGTCCTGGCACTCACGCATCGCAGACAGCACAGTCACGGGCATCGAGAGTTTCAGCGCGCAGGAAAAATCAACCATCAGCACCGACAATGCCCTGGCCGCATTTCCGGTGAACAGATATGCCAGAACCGTCCCGCCGAGAGTGTAGGGCACCAGTCTGTCCGCCAGATGCTCGGCCCTTGCTTCCACCCCGGACTTCAGCTGCTCGGACTCTTCGATCATTCGGATGATCTTTTCGTATCTTGTGGCCCCGGATGCCTTCTCCACTTTCAGGACAATGTCCCCTTCCTCGATCACAGTGCCGGCATAGACATAGGCGCCTTTCTTTTTCTCAACAGGGATCCCCTCTCCCGTCAGTGCCGCCTGATTGACCATGGCTTCTCCCGACACGACTGTTCCATCCAGCGGGATCACGCTTCCCACCCGCACGGAGATCTCATCTCCGGGAACGATCCGGCTGATGGGAACCTGTGCCTCGGCACCGTCCTTCTTAAGCCAGACCTTATCCGACTTCAGTGCCATGCTCCTGGCAAGATCATCCACAGACTTTTTATGCGTCCACTCCTCCAGCAGATCTCCGATGCCCAAAAGGAACATCACTGACGAAGCGGTCTGATAATCCCCGGTCAATAAAGACACCGTTATCGCCGTAGCATCCAGAACCGAAACCTCCAGCCTTTTCTTCCCAAAAAGGCTCACAAGGCCTTTGTATATGAACCTGACTGCCATGATCCAGGCTCCGATCCTTCTAAACGGCCATGGGAAAAACACCCGGACGCCATAATGGAGGATCAGTCTTGTGATCAGCTTCTCTTTGTAGGAAGCCATGATCGCTCTTCCGGTGTTCTCGGGCACAAGCGCCTTCACATCCTCTGCATCGGCATCAAAGCTGCAGATCCCGGAAAGGAGCTTCTCCCTGCTGCCTTGATAAACAACCGCCGCATCGGCGCTTCTCTCATAGACGACCGCTTTTTCCACACCATCAAGAGAAAGCAGATAGTACTGTAATCTATCTGCTTCCTCAAAGGAAAAACGTCTTTTCGGCATGGAAAAGCGGATGCGCCCGCTGATCTCATGTTGAATGACAATTTTCATATATGTTTATTCCCCGGCTGCCGCTTCTTCTTCCTTCACGCTGACCTCGGTATTGATCTCTACCGCTTCTTCTTCCTTTGCCCTGCGCTCGGCATTGATCTCTTCCGCTTCCGCAAGAATGTCATCGCAGTTCTCCTGAATTTTGTTTGCCGTGTCCATGACACAGTCTCTTGCCCTGAGCACGGCAGCCGTAATCTGTGTATAGCATTTCTTTGCATCCTTGCTGGATAATACTTTTACTCCAGCTGTTCCAAAAAGAACTCCGCCCAAAAACAAAGCACAACGATGCCAGTCCTTCATAATGATCATCTCCT
>CAMNLO010000069.1 GCA_946543095.1 uncultured bacterium | reverse complement strand
TCTTAACAGAGTCACGATCTGGTCACTGGTGGTTCCCCGGACAATGGAATCATCGATCATGATGATCCGTTTTCCAGCCACCGCATCTTTGATCACATTCAGCTTGATCCTGACTCCCAGGGCCCTGTCCGATTGCTTGGGCTGGATAAAGGTGCGCCCCACATAGGTGTTTTTCGTGAACACGATGCCGTAGGGAATCCCGGATTCCTGGGAATATCCGATGGCAGCCATGTTGCCGGACTCCGGCACTCCCACCACCAGGTCCGCCTCCACGGGATGGTCCTTTGCCAGAAACCGTCCTGCCCTGATCCTGGCCTCCGAAACCCCGACTCCGTCAAACCTGGAATCCGGTCTGGCGAAATAAATGTATTCGAAAATGCAGCGGGCGGTATGCTCCTGGGGAATGCATAGGGTGGTATCGGAAAGCAGCTTCCCGTCCTTTTCCACCGTAACGATCTCTCCCGGCAGCACATCCCGCACAAACTCCGCCCCCACCGTCTCCAGAGCGCAGGATTCCGAAGTGATGATAAAAGCCTCCCCCTTCTTCCCGATGCAAAGGGGCTTGAACCCGAAGGGATCCCTGGCGCCGATGAGCTTTCTGGGGCTTGCGATCACAAGGGCGTAGGCCCCCTTTAATTTCCGCATGGCCCTGACCACCGCTTCCTCCGCCGTTTCCGTGTGGACCCGCTCCCTGGCAATATGATAGGCAATGGTCTCGGAGTCGATGGTGGTCTGGAAAATGGCACCGTTCCGGGAGAGCTCTCTGCGCAGCTCCGGCGCATTCACCAGATTCCCGTTATGCCCAAGCATCAGCGTTCCCTTGATGTAGCTGAGCACCAGAGGCTGGGCATTCTCGATATTGCTCTCCCCTGCGGTGGAGTAGCGCACATGCCCCACTCCCAGATTCCCCTTCAGCTTCTCCAGATTTTCCGCGTTGAAGACCTCGTTCACAAGTCCCAGTCCGCGATGACAAAAGACCTTGTTCTTCGGTCCGTAGGTGTCCGTCACGGCAATGCCGGCGCTCTCCTGCCCCCTGTGCTGCAGGGCGTAGAGTCCGTAATAGATCGTGGAGGCGATATCGGCGCCGCTGGGGTCATACATGCCGAAAACGCCGCAGGCTTCATGAAGGGAGGGATTGATTCCGAAATC
Source organism: uncultured bacterium (assembly GCA_946543095.1). Taxonomy (GTDB): domain Bacteria; phylum Bacillota; class Clostridia; order Lachnospirales; family Lachnospiraceae; genus CAMNLO01. The sequence goes on along the minus strand of CAMNLO010000069.1, from coordinate 6,647 downwards.
CATGGGGCATTACCTTTCTTAAAAACTATAAATGTTTCGGTTTACATAATATTTGAATTGATGTCTTCCCGCATATCCTCCGCCGCCTTCCTGGCGGCTTCCGCAAAGCGCTTCGCGCCAAAGCCTTCATATTCCGGCTTCTTCCAGGCCCCGATAATGCCCCGGGAGGAGTTTACGATGACGCCGCTCCCCTCCTTGTCAAAGAAGCCTGCCAGATCCTTGCCGGAAGCCCCCTGGGCTCCGTAGCCCGGCACCAGGAAGAAGGTGTGGGGAAGAGCTTCTCTTAAGGCCGCTCCGGTTTCCGGATGGGTGGCTCCCACCACGGCGCCGATATCGGAATAGCTGCCATGGCGCAAGGGCTTTCCCCACTCCTCCACAGCCTCTCCCACCAGAAGATACAGGGGCTTTCCCTCCGCCATACGGTCCTGGAGCTCGGCGCTTCCGGGATTGGAGGTCTTCACCAGGACAAACAGGCCCTTATCACATTCTTCACAGACCTTCCGGAAGGGCTCGATGCCTTCGGTGCCAAGATAGAGATTCACGGTGGCGAAATCCGCGTCAAAAACGGGAACCGACCTTTCTCCCAGCTGTACTCTCCCCAAATGGGCGTCCGCATAGGCCTTTGAGGTGGAGCCGATATCTCCCCGCTTCACATCCGCAATGACCACAAAGCCCTTTTCCTTCGCGTAGGCAAGCGTCTTCTGATAGGCAATTAACCCCGGGATCCCGTAGCGCTCATACATGGCGATCTGGGGCTTCACCGCGGGGGCCACACCCGCAAGGGCATCCATCAGGTCCTTGTTAAAGGCAAAAAAGGCTTCCCCAATGCTCTCAAGACTCAGCTCCCCCGGCACAAGCCCGGGAGGCAGAAGCTCTATCTGGGGATCCAGTCCCATGACGATGGGGGAATGCTCTTCTTCAATCTTTGCGATAAGTTTTTCGATCATTTTTGTTTCCGTCACTCCAATCTGTATCTTACGAATCAGTTAACATAATGTCTTATGGTTTACATAATATTATTTCCTTATCTGCTCTTTAAAAAGATGTATTCTCTCTGGGCCGTCACATCATCCGGATACAGCTTCAGATATTCCTCCATCAGCCCCCGGGCCTTCTCAAACTCCGCCAGCTCCTCATTCGCCACGATCTGGTTGAACATCAGCTCCTGGCGGCAGTTGGAATCTCCCACGGAGAGCCCGCTCTCAAAGGCCTGGGCCGCGTCCTCATAGAGCCCCTGGTGCATCCGGCAGAGCCCCAGCTGATTGTAGATCTCGGCGTTGGAGGTGTCTCCCGTCAGATAGCTGGTGTAGACGGAGGAAGCGTAATTGTAATCCCCCAGAGCCTCGTAGGTGCGCCCCAAAAACAAGGCGGTGGCGGGATTGGAGGAATCCCTGGCCTTCTCCAGATAGGTCTTTGCGTTTTCGTAATCCTCCTCGTAGTAGCAGATCCGCCCTCTGTCAAAATCGCTCATGCTCTTGGAATCCGTCCTGCCCATGGCCGCCTCCAGATAATCCAGGGCGATCTGCTTATAGCCGGAGCGGGTCAGGAGCTCCGAGATGGAGATCAAAGTCTCCATATCCGAGGGCGCGAGCTCTATGCATTTTTCAAAATCCCTGCAGGCGCTCTCATAATCTCCCTGCTTTAAACGGATGGAGCCCCTGAGATACATGGCATCCCTGTTTTTGGGGGACAGCTCCAGGATCGCGTCGCAGACCTCCAGGGCCTTTGCCGCACTGCCGTTTTTATAATAGGCCGTGGCGAGATAGAAATTGATGTCGTAGTCCAGCTTATCCGGCATGAAACCGCCGTACAGCAGGGCAGTTTCCAGATTTTTTACAGCCTCCGGATAAGCGGAGTTTCCAAGATATGCGATGCCAAGCCCCCGGTAGGACAGACGTTCCCCTGCCCCCTCCTCCAGAGCATCCGTAAAGCATTGGATGGCGGTATCGTAGTCCGCGCTTTCGATGGCCTCATAGCCTGTGTCGATCAGGTCCTGATCCTGTTTGCCGCAGCCTGACAGAAACGCCAGACAGATCAGTACGATCAGAATGGTCCCGATCCTTGTGGAACCGTTTATATTCAAGCGAAACCCTTTCAGGAAAAAAATCTTGCAAGTGTGGCGTACAGCTTTTTCGGGTCGATGGGCTTTGCCAGATGCTCGTCCATACCCGCTTCCAGTGCCTTCTGCACATCCTCCGCATAGGCGTTGGCTGTCATGGCGATGATGGGGATCCTGCCGGCGTCGGGCCTTGGCAGCTTGCGGATCTCCCTTGTGGCGGTGAGCCCGTCCATATTCGGCATCCTGATATCCATCAGTATCCCGTCGAAATAGCCCTCGGAGCTGGAGGCAAACCGGTCCACGCCGATCTGTCCGTCTCCCGCCACCACCACCTCCGCGTGCCGCTTTTCCAGGAGGATCTTTGCGATCTGCATATTCATGGGGTGGTCTTCCACCAGAAGGAGCCGCCTGCCGGTAAGATCCAGGGAAGCCCCCTGCTCCAGCAGATCCTCCTCGCTGCGTTCATCCTTCTCCACACGAGGGAAATCAAAGGTCACGATCACGGTGGTGCCCTGGTCCTTTACGGACTCGCACTCAATGGTGCCGCCCATAACGTTCACCAGCTGCTTTGTGATGGTGAGGCCAAGCCCCGTGCCGCCCCGGTTGTCGTCGTCCTTGGCTTCCTGGGTGAAGGCATCAAAGGCGGAGTGGATGAATTCCTGGCTCATGCCGATGCCCGTGTCCCGCACCACCACGCTGACGTGGAGGATTCCGTCATCCATTTCCTCCCGCATAAGCTCCAGCCGGACCTGCCCCCCCTCCGGGGTGAACTTCACGGCATTGCTCAGAAGATTCATGATGACCTGACGCACTCTGACGGAATCCATCAGAACCAGCGCCGCCCCCTTGCCATAGTCGTCATAGGTAAGCTTTAACTGCTTTGCCCGGGCCAGGGGCTCCACCACCTCCCGGATCTCCTCCATCATGGTGTCCAGTCTGGCGGGCCGGGGGATGATATGGATCATATTGTGCTCCAGCTTGGAAACATCCAGGATATCCGTGATGAGGCTCAAAAGATACTGGCCCGACTCATGGATCTTATCAAAATATTCCTCACACTCATCCCTGGAGCCGGTTTTAATGGAGGAAAGATCGGAAAAGCCGATGATGGCGTTCAGGGGCGTCCTCAGGTCATGGCTCATACGGGCCATGAAATCCGTCTTGGCCCTGTTTTCCGCCTTTGCCTGTTCATATTTAATGGCTTCTTCCCTGGCCAGGATCCTGTAGGTGTCGTCCACGATATAGGAGATATAGGCCTTGCGCCTGTTCCAGTCGATCCTGCCGGTCTGGCACAGAAGCCGCTTGTCCGTTCCGGGAGCCCTAAGCTCGTATTCCCTGTAGCCGTCCCCGGGGATCTCCTTTAAATGAGAGATGCCGTAGCCCTGCCCCACTCCCATGAATTCGGGACAGCTGATCCCCTTATAATCGTCAAAACGTCCAAAGAAGCTTCTGGCCAGCTTGTTTGCGTACAGCATTTCCAGATTGTCCTGGGCAAAGACCATAATGCCGCTGGGAGCGTCCTCTATGGTCTGCTGATAGCTTCCCACCTCCTCGGGGATCTCGGAAAAAACCGTGTAGTAGATGGGGCAGCCGTTTTCCTTGCGGATCTCCACTCCGGAGCCGGAAACCCAGATGGGATGACCGTCCGCGCTGTGGATCATCCGGAAGGTAATGTTCACCCGGACCCCGTTGCGATAGGCAAGAACAAACATCTCCTTCAGTTTGTTCACGTCCTTGGGATGGACGATGGATTCCAGCTCCAGAGTCTGTCCCTCAAACAGAGACTCTTTTCTCCCCAGCAGATGCACCAGCGCTTCCGAAACATAATCCATCCGGACATGCTCCTCGTCCAGAAGCCTTAAAATGGCAATGCCCCCGGGAATATTCTCCGCCAGATTGGAGAGCATCAGCTCTCTCTCCCGGATCTCCTCGTAGTGCTGCTTTTCCTTTTCCATAACGGCATAATGCATGTTCTCAAAGGCCATCATGCCGAAATAATTATCGCCGTCATAATAGACCGTCAGATCAAAATAGCGCCCGCTGTCCTGCTCTCTAAAGGTCCTCCGGATGGACTTTTCCGCATCCCTTGCCTCCCGCAGCAGAGGCAGAAGATCCTCTCCCGGAAACAGGCCCTGCTGCATCAGATCCTCCCTGCTCTTTTCGAACTCCTGCTCAAAGGCCTCGTTCACATAGCTGTAGACGATCTTTTCCTCCGTATCCCCTGTGGCCACAAGCTGGGCCACAGCATAGGGAATGTGGATCTGGTTGAAGAGGAAATGGTTTTCCGTGATCCGCTTGGAGGCGGAACGGTTTGCCAGATTTCTCCGGATCCTGTGCATCAGAAGCTCCGTTCCTTCGGAATCCGTGATGAAATCGTCCACCCCTTCCCGAAGGGCCTTCATCTCCTGCTCGCTGGAGGCGTCCGTGATGGCAATGAGCCTCACATCCGCATACTGCTCATCCCTGACGATGCTGCGGATCAGCTGATAGCTCTCCTCCGGATCCCCTGTGGTGTCCACAATGACCATGTCCACATGATTGAACTTCAGGAATTCCAGGGTTTCGGAAACCTCGGAGACCAGCACCAGCTCCGTCTCCTTCCTTAACGCCTCATGCAGCACCTCCCGGCCGGAATCCGCGGGCTCCGCCATGAGCACCACTCTCCGGATATTCCTGGTCTTGTCCTTGTTGTATAACAGGCGGACCTCCGCAGCATGCAGCATGCTGTCCAGATGGCCTGCATCATGATAATACCGTTCAAAGTTGTCCTCGGAGGAAAAGCCGAAATCGGCGGAAAGAGGGCGCTCTGCGCTGCCTTTCCATTTCAGCCCGGCCAGAATCCTGATGATCCTGTGCACAAGGGGCAGGATCATGGAATCCCCCAGCTGCTTGGCGATCAGAAGGAACACATCCCCGCCGTACCGGATCAGGATATTCCCCGGTGTCACCACCTGCATCAGCGCTGATGCCACCTGCTTTATGACACGCTCCCCCTCATCATTGCCGTACCGCTCCATGAGCTCGGTAAACAACTGCAGATCGATGAGAAGGAAGGCGATCCTGCCGGTCTCATGCTCCGACCAGAAGCACCAGTCAAAGAGGTAATTCCTGTTGTACAGCCCGGTTAATGCATCCCGGTAATAGGGGCTTTCCGGATTCCTGACGGAAAACCCGTCCTTTTGCTCTGCGCCGGGGTCGTAGAGCATATCCTCCAGGCCCGTGATGGCCAGGCGGCCGCTCGCGGCGGCTCTTTCATTTTCCTTCTTTTCGACGTATCTCTCCTCCAGCTCCTTCCGGATCTCGGCTACGCCCCGCTTGACGGCTGACTGGGCGATGAGCTTTTCATATTCCTTCACGGGAAGGGGCAGGGAAAAATAAAAGCCCTGGATATATTCACAGCCGATTGCCTTCATGAATTCATACTGGGCCTTTGTCTCCACGCCCTCCATCACCACCGGCATATCCAGGGAATGGGCCATCTGCACCACGGCATTGATGATCTTGCCGGATCTGCCGCCCTTCATATCTCCGGAAAGAAACGCCATATCCACCTTCAGGATATCCACGGAGATATCTTTTAAGGTGTTCAGGGAGGAATAGCCGCTGCCGAAATCATCCATCAGTATGGTAAAGCCCGCATCCTGAAGACTTTTCAGGGCCCGGTCCATCAGCTCCGGGTTATCCATGTAAACGGATTCCGTCAGCTCCAGGGAAAGCAGGTCCGGCGACAGATCATATTTTTTCAGAAGCCCTGTCAGATGCTCCGTCAGATGGGGATCGGAGATATCGGCTCTGGACATATTGACGGAAATGGGAGCGGGATCCAGCCCCATATCGATCCATCTGCGGATATCCGCGCAGACCCTCTCCCAGATGCTGACATCCAGCTCCACCACAAAGCCGTGCTTCTCCAGAACCGGCACAAAGACGCTGGGGGAGATCAGACCGATATCCTTATGCTCCCAGCGTACCAAAGCCTCCGCCCCAAAGGGGAGCTGCCGTGCGGTATCATATTTGGGCTGGTAATAAACGATAAACTCGCCGGCATCTATGGCCCGCTTCATATCCCGGACGATCTCCTGCTCCTTCAGCATCTGCTCGCCCATTTCCAGGTCATAGATCCCGATGCGCTTCTTGTAGTCCGCCAGAACGGAGGAGGCGGCCCGGGTGGCGCACACATACATGTTCTCGGCGGAATAATCCCTGGCGGGAACCTTGTAGACCCCGAAGACCACGGATATGGTGTAGTCCCTTCTGAATCTGGCGATACGGTCTGCAAGAGCTTCCAGGGAATCCTCCAGTCTCTCCTCCTGGAAGGGCATGAACAAACAGAACACATCCCCTTCGATCCTGCCGTATACACCCCAGGGAAGCTCGGAAACATATTTCCTCAGCTCATCGGCGATATAGATCAGCAGGGAATCCCCGGTGCTTTCCCCGAAAATGGAATTGATCAGGTGAAACCGCCGGATATCCATGCGCACGAAGACCATCTTCTCTCCCGTATGCTGGGAAGCCTTCGTCATAACCTGGCGGAAAAAGGTATTGCGGTTAAACAGATCGGTGAGGGCGTCATGCTCCGCCATAT
>CAMNLO010000068.1 GCA_946543095.1 uncultured bacterium | reverse complement strand
ACAGGAGGGAGCCGGACTGTGCGGTCAGGGAGGCTGTGAAGCAGGGCATGATCCCGAAACAGCGGTATGAGACCTATCTGCAGCTGTACGCGGAGTGCGAAGTATGAAAGAAAACGATGAAGCGATTCTCTTTCATACCCGCATTTGTGCCGCAAGCGGCCCAAATCGCACGCTTGACATCGGCAACATAAACGCTTCGCGTGATTCGATGTTTGCCTCGTCACTAGTGGACGCTTGAAAGGAACAGAGTATAAATGAAGCACGCATACCTGATCATGGCGCATGCATATTCGGAAGTCCTGAAGACGCTTCTGATGCTGCTGGATGATCCGCGTTGTGATATATATATACATATGGATCAAAAAAACCGTGATCCCATGCCTGAAAGCTTTCGCAGCGCAGTCAGGCATTCGGAGCTGGTACTTTTCAGCGAGATCCCGGTGTACTGGGGAGACACCACCTTGATGGAGGCGGGATTGATCCTTCTGAAAAAAGCGCTGAAAAAAGGACCCTATGCGTATTATCATCTGTTATCCGGAGCGGATCTGCCTGTCAAAAAGGCAAATGAGATATATGATTTTTTTGATGTCAATCAGGGGAAGGAGTTCATCCATTTCGGAACACCGGAATACAGCAGGGATATCAGATCCCGCTATACAACCTGGCATTTTTTTGAAAGACAGCTGGGCAGGAGACGGGATGATCCATTTTATAATAAAGCGGAGACGTACTCCCAGGCAATTCAGAGAAGACTTCATATTGATCGCTCAAAAAGTGCGGGATTTCAGTTTTACGGTGGTTCTCAGTGGTTTTCCGTTACACAGGGCTTTGCTTCCTATGTTGTGGAAAATACTCCCCGCGTGTGGAAGCATTTTCGCTTTACACAGCTGACGGAGGAATTCTTCATACAGAGCATGGTCATGACCTCACCCTTTTCTGACAAGCTTTATGTACCCGGACAGACCAATGATTACAGAGGAAATGTCAGGCTGATCGACTGGAACAGAGGAACTCCCTATGTCTGGAGAAAGACGGATCTTCCGGAACTCCTTTCCTCCGAGGCCTGTTTTGCCAGGAAATTCGATGAAAAGGCGGATGATGAAGTTGTCAAGGAGCTGTATGAAACGCTTCGTATAACCGGATAATAACACACATGTGTTCGATTGTCAATATTGAATCGAAAATATATTCTGATTTTTACCCTTGCAAGACAGAAAACTTTGTGGTAGAATACGTTTCGCCCGGTCGGTGTGTCGGAATTGGCAGACGAGGCAGACTCAAAATCTGTTGTGGGTGACCACGTGTGGGTTCAAGTCCCACCACCGGCATTGAAAAAACCGTCTTCAGAGACGGTTTCTTTTTTGAACGGGAGGTTTTTTCCGTTCTTTATTTGGTGGGCAGCCTGCGGAGAACAGGACCTGTGCCCGCAATTGCACTGTTCCAAACGGAAGATCCGCATCCGCGAATGCTCCGGGGCAAACCGGTCTGCGGTTTGGTATGGGCTGCCGCTGAAGCAGCATTGGAGAAACAATGAAGACACTCGGTATCCTCGGCGGCCTGGGCCCTATGGCAGGCATTTATTTCGCTGAGCTATTGACAAGGAAAACAAAAGCGGCCGCGGATCAGGAGCATCTGAGATTTCTGCTGTACAGCAATCCCGCCACACCGGACAGGACAGGCTTTATCCTGGGGGAAAGCAGCGAGGATCCGCTGCCCGTTTTGGCAGAGTCTTTAAAGAAGCTGGAGAGCTCCGGGGCGGAAGTCATCGCCATTCCCTGCATGACCTCCCATTTCTTTTTCGATGAGCTGCAGAGGGCCGTGGAGATCCCGGTGCTGAACGGCATCCGGGAGACTGCTTTCATGCTTTCGAAAAGGGGAATCCAAAGAGCCGGCATCCTTGCCACCACGGGAACGATCCATACCGGGCTTTTCCAGAAGGCATTCCGGGAGCTGGGCATGGAAGCTCTGATCCCCGGTGAGACGGATCAGAAAGCAGTCATGGACATCATCTATAACGAAGCCAAGGCCGGAAAGCCCATTTCCGCGGACGCCCTGTTTCAGGTTTCTGACGGGCTTTTGGAAAGAGGAGCGCAGATCTGTGTTCTTGGATGCACGGAGCTGTCACTGGCTTTAAAAGAACATCTGATCCCGAAGGAACGGGAGGGAGAGTTCCTGGATGTGCTGGATGCGCTTTCGGAAGCTGCGGTACTGGCCTGCGGGGCAGAGCTTGAAAGCTGAATTTGAATGTTTATAATAAATCCGATATCAGAAAGGATACCCGACACATACACCATGCGTACACTGCTTGAATACCTGGACAACACAGCCTCCCTCTATCCGGACAAGCTGGCCTTTGCCGGCGGGGACGGCAGGGAGCACGATCTGACATTTTCGGAATTGAACGCTTTGTCCGTCCGCATCGGCTCTTTTCTTGCGGGGAAGGGTCTTTTCCGCCAGCCTGTGGCGATCCTCATGGAAAAATCCCCGGAGGAGGTCAGCGCCTTTTTCGGCACTTGGCAGGCGGGCTGCTTTTATGTGCCACTGGATGCGGAAATGCCGAAGCTGCGCATGTTAAAGATCATGGAGCATGTGGCTCCGAAAGCACTGATCTATGACGAGAGCCTGCAGGAGCTGGCACTGGAGCTTGCAGGAAAGCAGGAGGGGACCGTTGCGGTGTCCTTCGCGGAGGCTTCGGCCTGCGGGGAAGCGCCGGAGCTTCTTCAAAAAGTGCGGGAAAGGGTGCTGGATATCGATCCCGCCTATATTGTCTTTACCTCCGGCTCCACCGGTATGCCCAAAGGAGTCGTGGCAAACCACCGCTCCGTCATTGATTATATCGAGACCCTGGATGATGCCCTGGGATGCTCCGAACAGTCTGTCTTCGCATCCCAGACCCCCTTGTATTTCGACGCCTGTTTAAAAGAGGTGATCACGGTGATCCGCTGCGGCGCCACTGCCTGGTTTGTGCCTAAGAAGCTGTTTATGCTGCCGGTACAGCTGGTGGAATACTTAAACGAGCATCAGGTAAACACCATCTGCTGGGTGGTCTCTGCCCTCACCTTCATCTCTTCCTTAAAGACCTTTGAAAAGCTTACGCCCATGACCCTGCGTACCATTGCCTTCGGCAGCGAGGTGTTTCCCAAAAAGCAGTTTGCCCTTTGGAGACAGGCTTGCCCCGAAGCGGTGTTCTTTAATCTCTACGGGCCCACGGAGTGCACGGGCATGAGCTGCTTTTACAAACTGGAAAGAGAGCTCTTAGAGGAGGAGCCCATCCCCATCGGCCGTCCCTTCCCCAATACCGAGGTGCTGCTGATCAAAGAGGACGGGAGTCTTGCGGGCGATCAGGAAGAGGGAGAGATCTGCCTGCGGGGGACCTGTGTGACCATGGGCTATTACGGGGATCCCCAGCGCACTGCGGAAGCCTTTGTGCAGAACCCTTTGCAGAAGGCATATGCGGAGACCATTTATAAGACCGGGGATATAGGGAAATACAATGAGTATGGCGAGCTGGTCTTTGTTTCCAGAAAGGATCGCCAGATCAAGCATATGGGACACCGCATTGAATTGGGGGAGATCGAAGCGGCGGGAGACCAGCTGGAGGGGATCACGGAATGCGCCGCGGTCTATGACAATGACGCACACAAGATCCGGTTTTATTATTCCGGTGATCTCGATAAGGGAAGCGCGGTAGTGGGATTAAAAGAGCTGCTCCCCAGATATATGGTGCCGAATGTTACGACAAAGCTGGAAAGACTTCCCCATACCCCAAACGGAAAGATCGACAGAAAGGCGCTGAAGCAGTAGCATACCGGTGTTTCGGTTTTATGCCGCATGGATCGCAGACGAAAGCTTCTGCGGCATGGAACGTATCGCTGTGTCAAAACAGCTTCTGAGAAAAGAAAGGAAAAGCGGAAATGGAAGAATTGCTGGAGATTTTAAGCGAGTTGCATCCGGAGGTGGATTTTGCCGCGGAACAGTCACTGGTGGATGGGAAGATCCTGGATTCCTTTGATATCGTCTCTCTGATCTCCGAGATCAACGAAACCTTTGATGTGGTGGTCCCCCCGGAGGAGATCAAACCGGAGAACTTCAATTCCGCAAAGGCCATCTGGGCAATGATCGAAAAGCTCAGAGATGAGGCCTGATCAGAGATCACGGAGAATGAAGACTTTCCATTCGGCCGAAGCATGCTGCCATCGCAGTTTTGCGTCAATGCCTGACAGATTATAACATGTTATTTACCAGTTATGAATTTCTGGGCTTTCTGTTTCTGGCCCTGACTGCTTACTATATCGTTCCGAAAAAGGCCCAGAGCGCTGTGCTGCTGGGCTTTAGCTATCTGTTCTATTTTCTCTCGGATGGAAGAGCCCTGGTGTTTCTTCTGGTCACCACCGCCACGGTGTTCTTTGCCGCAAAAAAGCTGGGGGAGCTCCATGCGTCCCAGGAGGCCTGTCTGAAGGAGCATAAGGCGGAGTTTTCTAGGGAGGAGAAGAAGGCAGTCAAAGAGGAGTTCCTGAAGAAACGCAGGAAATGGCTGTTATTCGGGCTTTTGCTGAACCTGGGGATCCTTGCGGTCTGCAAGTACACAAATTTTGCCATTGCCAATGTCAACGGGCTTCTGCATTTCTTCGGGAGAACAGAGGAGTTTTCCCCCATCAGCCTGCTGCTTCCCATGGGCATCTCCTTCTACACCTTCCAGAGCCTTTCCTATCTCATCGATGTGTACAGAGGAAAGTATCCGCCCCAAAGATCCCTTTCCCGATACGCTCTGTTTGTTTCCTTTTTTCCCCAGATGATCCAGGGGCCCATCAGCCGCTATGACGAGCTGTCCGCCACCCTTTACGGCCCCCATTCCTTTGATCCGGCACAGCTCTCATCAGGCCTGCAGCGGGTCTTATGGGGGTATTTTAAGAAGCTGGTCATTGCGGACAGGCTTCTGCCCGCGGTGAATCTCATCATCCGGACGCCGGAAGAGTATCACGGGGCCTACGCCTTTGCCGGGATGCTGTTTTATGCCCTGGAGCTTTACGCGGATTTCACCGGCGGCATCGACATCACCATCGGCATTGCGGAAGCCATGGGAATCAGAGTCCGGGAAAACTTCATCCGTCCCTATTTTTCAAAATCCGTCAAGGAATACTGGAACCGCTGGCATATCACCATGGGGCAGTGGTTCACGGATTACATTTTCTATCCCGTTTCCGTAAGCGGCCCCATGTTAAAGCTGTCCAAATGGGGCAGGGCCCATCTGGGGAATGTGATCGGCAAGCGGCTTACGGTCTGGGTCTCCTGCCTGATCGTCTGGTTTGCCACCGGCATCTGGCACGGCGCCAGCTGGAATTTCATTGTCTGGGGACTGGGAAACTGTATCATTCTGCTGGTCAGCCAGGAGCTGGAGCCTTTTTACAGATGGTTCCACAGCCGCGTGAATCTGGAGGACCGTTTCGGATGGAAGCTGTTTAGGATCCTCAGGACCATCCTTCTGATGAGCTCCCTGCGTATGTTTGACTGCTACAGGGATGTGCCTTTGACCTTCCGGATGTTTTTCAGTATGTTTACCGCCGGAAACTGGAAGGTCCTGGTGGATGGCTCTCTCCTTAATCTGGGGCTGGATCCGAAGGATTTTCTTGTGCTCCTCGGGGGGCTTTTCTTATTGATCACAGTCTCTTTGCTGCAAAGAAAAAGAAGTGTCCGGGAACAGATACGCACTCTGGCGTATCCTGCCCGTTTTGCCCTTTGGTTCGGGCTGTTTCTTGTGGTGTTGGTCTTCGGGGCCTATGGAGTGGGATTTGATGCAAGCCAGTTCATCTACAATCAGTTCTGAGAAAGAAGCCCTGTCCTTCGAAGCCTTGAAGGAGCAGGAGGAAAAGGGACGTGGAAACCGGAAAAACAGGCTTTCGGCAGCGGCGTGTATAGCGGTGTCCGCCGCCCTGATCCTTGGAGTGCTTGCCCTGCTGCAGGCCCTTCTGATGCCCAAATACATGGGAAAGATCGTGGAAGGGGCCATGGTGGCGGAATACTACGGGGAGGTGAAGGATCACGACATGGTTTTCGTCGGGGACTGTGAGCTCTATGAGAATTTCGACCCGGTGTATCTCTGGAAACAATACGGCATCAATTCCTATATCCGGGGAAGCGCCCAGCAGTTGATCTGGCAGAGCTATTATCTGATGGAGGAGACCCTGCAATACGAGCATCCGAAGGTGATGGTGTTCAATGTGCTCTCCCTCCAGTACAACGAGCCCCAGAAGGAGAGCTATAACCGCATGACCCTGGACGGCATGCGCTGGTCAAAGACGAAAATCGACGATATTAACGCCTCCATGACTAAGGGGGAGCAGTTTTTGGACTATGTGTTCCCGATCCTCCGGTTCCATTCCCGCTGGAAGGAGCTGGAGCAGGATGATTTCACCTATCTCTTTCACAAAAGACAGGTGACCTTTAACGGCTATTATATGCGGACCGACGTGAAGCCTGCGGAAAACGTGCCGGAGGGGAAGCCGCTGGGAAATTATAATTTCGGGGACAACGCATGGGACTACATGGACAGGATCGTGAAGCTTTGCCGGGACAATGATGTGCAGCTTTTGCTGGTGAAGGCCCCCAGCCTCTATCCCTTCTGGTATCCACAGTGGGAGGAGCAGGTGGAGGAGTATGCTGCGGCCAATCACCTGGAATACATTAATTTCCTTGAACTGACTGAGGAAACGGGCCTGGATTTTCAAACGGACACCTACGACGCGGGCCTTCATCTGAACCTTTCCGGGGCGGACAAGATCAGCGATTATTTCGGAGGACTCCTTGCCAAAGGAAACCCGGAATACGGCAGGGAAGCCATGCCGGACAGAAGAGGAGAGCCAGAGCTGTCTTCCCGCTGGGAGGAAAAGATCAAAGCCTATGAGGCGGAGATCAGGCGCCAGAAGGAAAACCCGCCCGGCATCGATCCGTAAGACATCCCTCTCGTTTCCCAAAGCTCCTTTCGGGCACGGAGCCAAAATTTCACTTGCATTATCAGTATAAAAACGGTATAATGCATCTGTTCCTGCAGGTATAGTACATCGGTAGTACACTGGCTTCCCAAGCCAGGGAGGTGGGTTCGATTCCCATTACCTGCTGTTTTAAGAGAGTACGCAGCCATGTGAGTTTTCGATAAAACCGTATGGCTGCGTTGTTTTTTGCATAATATGGCTTGCGTATGTTTAGTGAAAATTTGTGTATCATTTTTCTCCTGAGCGCCCTCCGGTTTTCCATTTTGGGGGTCGGAGGGCTTTTTTTCCTCGTCCGTATGTACATAGACAGCGTTAAAATCATACAGCACATCTTTGTATTTTAAGCCGCAGATCTCCCCACGTCTCAAAGTGCCAATCCCGGCCAGCGCAATACACATCCTCATTTTCGGGTCAGCGGCCTCCATGAGGCGGTTTATCTTGTCACTCGTGGGGATATCATATTCCGGGGGCCGTTTGGCGGGCAATGTGAGCTTGAACTGCCTGCCGGAAACCATTTCCACATCGGTGGAAAAACAGTGCGTATATATTTCGGACGCTTTTCGGGGAAAGGGAGGCGGACAGCTCGTTGACAAACTGCTGCACATCGGCGGCAGAGAGACTTCCGACCCGGAAAGCAGATATGTTCTTGAAATTTGCCCGTTCCAACGCGCGGTAGCCACGGATCGTAGAAGGGAATACCGGTATGGAATTCAAGGCGTTTTCTGAGACTGAACTGAACCGCTTTTCTAAGGAGATGATCATCACTTTATATCTCCAGCTCTCTGCATCATTCAAATTGATTTCCGACCAGAATGAACAGATCATGAAGCAAAACGAGGCGCAGAT
>CAMNLO010000067.1 GCA_946543095.1 uncultured bacterium | reverse complement strand
CGTCATGACGATGATGATGGAGAGCCCCTCCCCGAGGCACAGGGTCGTTCCCAGAAAAGCGATGGCGCCGTTGGAGGTGGTATGGCCGATGATATAGCCGGAGGCCGCCATAATGGTCCCGGAGGTCACCACCGTGGGAAAGGCACCGTTTAAGGATTCCACGATCACATGCTTCAGCAGGTCCCGGTCCTTTTCCCCGGTCTCATAGGCGGAGCCTCTCAGCTCCAGATATCTGCTGGTGAGAACGATGGCATAGTCGATGGTGGCGCCCATCTGAATGGAGGAGACGATCAGATAGCACAAAAAGAACATGGGCTTGTCCCGCAGGGTGGGCACTGAGAAATTGACCCAGATGCTGCCCTGTATGGTCAGGACCAGGATAAAGGGCAGGGATGCGGACTGGAAGGTGAACAGCAGGATCACCCCCACCAACAGGGCGCTCACGACACTGATGATCATATTATCTGTCCGGAAGGATTTGCTCAGGTCATAATCACTGGTGGAATCCCCCACCACATACACCTCGTCATAATACTTCCGAGCCATTTCCCGGACCTTGTCCACCGCCGCAAAGGTCTCATCCCCTTCCAGGGGCAGATCCCAGGTGTACACCAGCCTGGAGTACTGCTCTCCCTCCAGCTGCTTTCTCGCATCCGTAATGGCCTTGTGCAGATCCTCGATATCCTCGCTGGTCTCGGTGGAAAGCTCCAGCCCTCCGTTTTCCTTCTGGTCGTAGATAAAGTCGATCATATCGATGATGGGGACCTCGAAGCTGTCGATGCTGGAAAGAAAGGCGCCGTATTTCTCATTCTGCCAGGCGTAGAAGCGGTACAGAAGCCTTGTGACGTCGATGTCCACATCCGCCACCTCCGCCAGCTCTCTCGGAGACAGGGAATCCGTCAGCACATATTCCCCGTCGTCGCCCACCTCCACATTGGCAAGCCCCAGGGTCTGATCCACTCCTTCGATATTCTTCAGATCCGCAAGGAGCCTGCCCTCCAGCTGGTAATCTCCCTTGGGGACGATAATGGCCATGGTGTTGGTGAGGTGGAAATACTGTTCGATCTCCTTTTTCGAGGTCAGATATTCGTTCAGCTTTTTCGCCTCAATGGAGTTCATATCAAAGATATAGGGGCACTGATTGGAGAACCAGATCCCTCCTGCCACCAGGAAGAAAAATACGATGACGATGATATGCCTGAGCCGCACCACGATCCAGCCCCAGAAGGAAATGTCCGGTACAAAGCTCTTATGCCTGGTCTTTTCCACCCCCTTCTCAAACAAAATGATCATGGCAGGCATAAAGGCAAACACCGCCAGCATGCTGAAGAATATGGATTTCAACAGCACCCGGCCCAGGTCCATGCCGATGCCGAACTGCATGGTCATCAGGGCCACCATGCCCGCCATGGTGGTTAAGGAGCTGGAGGAGATCTCCGGGATCGCTTTGGAAAGCGCGATGATCAGAGCCTGCTTGGACTCCATGTGCTCCTTTTCCTCCATGAAACGATGGAACAGGATAATGGCATAGTCGATGGCCAGAGCGATCTGCAAAACGGCGCCCACGGCATTTGAAATAAAGGAAATGGTCCCGAATATGAAATTCGTGCCCATGTTCAGGATGATCGCCACCAAAAAGGTCAGCATGAAGATGACGATCTCCATATAGGTCTGGGAAGTGAAGATCAGAACGCCTGTGATGATGAACACCACAAAGATCATGATCTGGACGATGTCCTCCTTTAGGGATTTCGCATCGTCCTTGTCCACAGTGGTGTAGACAAAATTATCATAACCCGACACCAGCTCCCGCAGGGAGATGATGGCCTCCTGGGAGATCTGGGCCTCCTCCACATCATCAAAGCTGATGGTATAGAGGGCATTGAAATCATGATAGGAATCAGGCTTGTCCTCCGGCTTATAGTCCTCATTGTCCGGATCATAAAAGGTCACAGAGGAGATTCCCTTCACCTCCTCCATCTGTTTCGCGATCCTTAAGGCGGTATCGTAATCCAGATTGCAGACCATGATCTTTGCGGAACCGAAGGTGGTGAACTGATCATCCATGATATCGAGACCGATACGGGTCTCGGTGGTCTCGGGCAGATAGTCCGTCAGGTCATTGTCCACTTGGACAGCATTCATTTTGTACAGAGAAAAAACAATAGCGATGGCGAAAAAAACCAGAAATGCCTTTCTCTTATTGACGATGATGGAGGCGATGAGAAGCATGATATTCTTTGTGTCCAGCTTCTTTCCGCCTTCCTCCGGTTCCTTTGCCGCATTGTCCAGCAGCTGCTTAATCCTGTCTTCCAATGATCACTTTGCGATTTCCATCATGAACCTCAGTCCCTGCTGGAAAGTCTCTCCTCTCAAAATCCGAAGGATCTCCTCCGGTTGCTCCTTTTTCCCGTCTTCAAGCCACATATTGATGATCCCGTCCAGGATCCCGGCGCGCAAATGCGAGAGCAGCTGAAATTCCATGGAATGCTCGTCCAGATGCGGCGCGAATACCTTCGTGCGGTCATAGGTATACTTCATCAGGCAGTGATACAGGATATCTCTTTTGCCCACCTTGTCCAGGGTCTCGAAAATCTCCCAGTTCTCTGACAGATACTCCACCACCGTGGCAAGATACACATTCGAGTGGCTTTCCTCTTCTGATTTGGCCTGGTGCTTCTTGTCCAGCAGCACTCCCAGTTCGCTGAACACTGCGTCACACTTTGCCATCAGCACATCCGACAGATTGTCAAAATGTCTGTAAAATGTGGCTCTTCCGACGCCTGAAGCTTCCTGGATATCCCGGATCGTGATCTTGTTAAAGGGCTTGGACTGCAGACATTCCAAAAGCCCCTCATAGATCAGCCTGGCGGAAACCTTTGCTCGTTTGTCATTTACAATATGATACATACTCACCTCCCTGTTCTGCAGGGAGTATATCACATTTTCAGTTATGGAACAATAGTTCCAATCGGAGCCATCGTCTCATTATATCGCTTTGTCTCATATTCCCGTAGAACCGAAGCCTCCCCGGTCCTCTCCGGTCAGATGCTCCACCTCCGTGAATTTCAGCACCGGCTGGTTCTCCATGATCCGGAACTGGCAGACCCTGTCATTCACATGGATCTCCGTGTCCCGCATGGCCAGAATGGGCCATTTCCATCGGTCGTTGTCCCCGCAATAGCTGTGATCAATGACTCCCATGTGGTTGGTCTGGATGATGCCGAAGTTCTTAAAGGTGGAGCTTCTGGGCACCACATGGGCTTCATAGCCTTCCGGCAGCTCCACGGCGATCCCCAGATCCAGAAGATGGGACTCTCCCTGCCTCAGGCTGATATCCTCGGCGCTCCTTAAATCGATCCAGTCTCCCTTTCCTTCAATGTACTGAAGCTTTTCCAGCTTGTCCGAGAAATACTTTACCTTGATCTCCTTTTCCATGACTCCCTCCCTGCCCGGCACTTTGTGCTGGGCCGTCGAAGCAGATCCATGATCTGCCGATGCCTTTCAAACGAACTCCCTGCCGATCCCCCCTTCTCCTGAAAGCAAGGGATATCAGCGTTTTTCTTGAAAATTATGTTAACCAAAGAGGTTCCTACCGGCAATAGAGCACAAATTCCCCTTCCGAGAGACTTTTTTTCACGTCAATGACCCGCTGGTTGGTGCTGCCTCTCCATAGCGCCGCCGGATCCCTTTTGGCCTCTTCATATCTGCCATCCACCAGAATGTCTATATAGGGCAGTCCCTCCCAGGAAAACACTTCCTCCGCGGAATACCCGGTATAGAGCCAGATGGTCTTATCCGGGAAGCGGGTGTTCACCTCTCTCACCAGAGAAAGCACCTCCTGTCTGTTTGCGGGAAACAGAGGATCGCCGCCGGTGAGGGTCAGGCCGGAAAGGTAGTCCCTTGCAAGCAGGGAAAACAACTCTTTCTTTGCGTTTTCGTCAAAGGGAAGGCCTCCGTCGGGATCCCAGGTCAGAGGATTCTGGCAGCCCGGGCAGCGGTGGCTGCAGCCGGAAAGCCAGAGCACCGCCCGTAAGCCCTCCCCATTTAACATATCATCTTTTGTAATGTCATGGTATCGCATTCAGAATACTCCTGAAGGAAATGCAGACGCCGCAGATCCTTAACGCGCGAATGACATTTACATGGAAACCCGTTCCCTGATCTCCGCCATCTTTGCCGCATTCAGCCTGGTGTCCCCATAGACTCTGGAATAGGACAGATATCCGTTCATCCTGTCGATCTTGGTGAGGTTTTGGCTGCCGCATTTCGGGCAGGTCTCCATGGAAAGCTCCTCATGGCCGCAATCCTCGCAATAGGACAGGGAGAGGTTTACGCCTTCATAGAAGCCCATCTTCATGGCCCTGCGGATCAGCACCCGGATGGCCTCCAGATTATAATCCACCGGGTATTTTACATACTGGATCTTTCCGCCGTTAAAAAGCTCCCAGAACCGTCTTTCCCTGTCCTGCTTCTCCACCGGCGTGATATGGCTCGTAACATGGCAGTGGAAGGAATTGGACACATATTCCCTGTCGGACACCTTCGGGATCACCCCGTACCGCTTCCGGAACTGACGGATCTGCAGACCGCAGAGATTCTCGGCGGGAGTCCCGTAAATGGCGTAGAGATGCCCGTCCTCCTTCCGGAAGGCGCTGATCTTCTCATTGATATGCTCCATCACACACAGGGCAAAGCTCCCGTCCTCCACCAGGCTTTTTCCGTGGAAGAGCTGCTCCAGCTCCTCCAGGGCCGTGATGCCGAAGGAAGCAGTGGCGGAGCGAAGCAGCGGCGCGATCTTATCATCCCTGGACAGATGGCCGCCGTACAAACCGCCTTCGCAGAAAGCCAGAGGATCGATGGAGGCCCTCATCTCTCCCAGATATTCATAGGTCCTTTGATGGATGCCGCGGATCAGCTCCAGATACTGATCCAGAACGCTGAA
Source organism: uncultured bacterium (assembly GCA_946543095.1). Lineage (GTDB taxonomy): Bacteria > Bacillota > Clostridia > Lachnospirales > Lachnospiraceae > CAMNLO01. The sequence goes on along the minus strand of CAMNLO010000067.1, from coordinate 2,962 downwards.
GAATTCCAGCTCCTCCTCCCTGGCCTTCGCCAGGATCATGGGAAGGTTTAAGCTCACCACCCCGATATTGAAACGTCCCACGTACACAGGCCTGTCTGCCGCATCCGCAGGCTCCATTCCTCCCCGCTCGTACCAGGGGGAAAGAAAGGCCCTGCAGCCCATGGGAGAAATGATGCATCCGTATTTCTGATACATTTCCGCGATATACCCCTCCCCCGAAAGAGAGAGCCAGTCGGGATACATACATTTGGAGGAGGTCTTCACCCCTTCCTCAAACAGCTCCTCCAGGGGTCCCCCTTTCCCGTGGAGGGCTTCATCGTACAAAAACACCAGCTTCGGATACAGCACCGGCTTTTTATGCCCTGCCTTCCCCTGACCCAGGCGTCTTACCTTTAACATCAGCCTGGTGGCCATCCGGGCAAATCTGCCCTGACCGGTGCCAGCGGTCACGGTAATAAACGGATAATCCCCCTTACTGCCGGCCACGGTATTGAATTTGTATTCCCAGCCCTGGAAGCCCTGCTCAAACTCTCTTTCCACTCTGTGGAGAGCCTCCGATTCCGCCTTTGCCGCGGCCACTCCCAGCTCCAGATAGCGGGCAAGCCCCTTTCTATAGGATTTTTCCGCATAGGGCTCCAGCAGCAGATCCACGCTGGGGATCGTAAAACCGCCGTACTGCTGGGAGGCGGCGCTTAACACAAGATCCCCGATCACATCAAAGGCGGTGTCCAGGCTGCCGGGCTCGTTGTACCAGATATTGCTCATGGAGAAGCCGCCCTGCAGGACGGATGCCACATCGAAAAGGCAGCAGTTAAAGGTCTCACGCCTTGCGGATTTGTCGTGGATATAGATATAGCCTTCCTTTGCCGCCCTTCTCTCCTCCTCGGTCAGGAAGTATTCCTCGTAGAGCCGCTCGTTGACATGATTTAAGAGAAGGCTTCGCTTGGTGGAGACCAGGGCGGAATCGTAGTTGGAGTTTTCCTTGTCTCCAAGATACAGGATGGACTGGCCCCGCTTATAGAATTCATCCAGATCCCGGTGCAGTGTTTCGGCTCCCATAATCATCCTCGTTCCGGAGCGAACAGCGAACCCTGTCGCTTTACGGGGTGAGCCGGATGCCGGATCCGGCTCTGCCGTCAGGCGGTCTGTGACGCTCCTCCACAGATCTGCCGGCAAAGACTTCGTTATGAAAAACAAAGAGCCCTTTTCAGGACTCTTCCGGCTTCGATATGTTCAAACGCAGATCAGGCCGCATTGCCCTCCGCCGGTTCCTTCTCCGGCTTCTCCGGATCGGAAGCGGCCTCCATGGCGGCAGTTTTATTCTTCCGCAGTCGTATCCCGATGAGCACCGCCACAACGACCAAAGCGATGATCAGAAGATACACCGTTAAGTATGCGCCGAAATAAACGATAAAGGAAGTCAGATTATCCACTGAATGCCTCCGGTTTGTTTGCTGAGACTATACTATCACAGCTGAAAGGATCTGTCAATTAAAAATCGAAAATAAGTTCGATACTCGACATATTCCAAAGAACGCTCTATTTTGCGTTCTCCGGCTTCTCCACCTGCGCCACCGCATTCTTTTTCATGGGGATCCGGCAGTTTTTGTTGTTGCCGAACTCCACGATCAGGGTGTCCTCCTGAATGTCAATGATGATGCCGTAAAAACCGCTGGTGGTGAGAACGCAGTCCCCGATGGCAAGGGCGGAGAGCATGGCGTTTAACTGCTGCTGCTCCTTCCTCTGGGGCCGGATCATAAAGAAATATAAGAAACCCAGGATCGCCACAATGTATACGGCGGTAACAACGATCTGATTGTTCATGTTTTAACCTCCAAAAAGTAAAAAATGATGCATCTCAGGGCCTTCCAGGACCCGGAATCCCGTATATTGTAACGAATATTTTAATTTCCTGCAAGCCTGTTAAGCATTTCCGCTTTAAATGCCCCGTAGCGCCCTTCATCGATGGCAGCCCTGATCCGCTCCATCATGGTGTTGTAGAAGCAGAGATTGTGGAGCACACACAGCCGTAAGCCTAGCACCTCCCCGGCCTTCAGCAGATGCCTGATATAGGCCCTGGAATAACGTCTGCAGGTGGGACAGGAGCATTCCTCATCCATGGGGGCAGGATCCCTCTCGTACTTCGCGTTGAACAGGTTCAGCCTGCCCTGGGAGGTGTAGACATGGCCGTGGCGCCCGTTCCGGCTGGGATAGACGCAGTCGAAGAAATCCACCCCTCTCTCCACAGCCTCCAAAATGTTTTCCGGCGTGCCTACGCCCATCAGGTAAACGGGCTTGTCCTCCGGCAGCTCCGGAACGGTGACATCCAGAATATGGTACATCTCCTCGTGGCTCTCTCCCACCGCCAGGCCACCGATGGCATAGCCGTCCAGGTTAAGCTCCGCAATGCGTCTGGCATGGTCGATACGGATGTCCTCATAGATCGCTCCCTGATTGATGCCGAAGAGAAGCTGCTTCGGATTCGGGTTCTCCCCCTCCGCGTTCAGCTTTTCCAGCTCTTCCTTGCAGCGCAGAAGCCACCTGTAGGTCCGCTCCACGGAAGGATACACATACTCCCGCTCCGCCAGCGCCGGAGGACATTCGTCAAAGGCCATTGCGATGGTGCTGCCCAGATGGCTCTGGATCCGGATGCTCTCCTCCGGTCCCATAAAGATCTTCCTGCCGTCCACATGGGAGCGGAAGGTCACCCCTTCCTCTTTGATCTTCCTTAAGCTCGCCAGGGAAAAGACCTGGAAGCCGCCGGAATCCGTAAGCACCGGCTTCTCCCAGTGCATGAACTTCCGCACGCCTCCCATATCCCTTACCACCAGGTCTCCGGGGCGCACATGGAGATGGTAGGTGTTGGAAAGCGCCACCTGGCAGCCGATCTCCTCCAGGTCCTCGGAACCCACACCCCCTTTGATGGCAGCCGCGGTGGCCACATTCATGAACACCGGGGTCT
>CAMNLO010000066.1 GCA_946543095.1 uncultured bacterium | reverse complement strand
GTGCGATCCCCCGGAGGGGCTAAGGAAATGCTGAATTATTCAGCATTTCCTTAGACAACAGGAGGTCGCCATGGCTGAAATAAAAAACACCGAGATAATCAGAGAAACCGATATTGCTCCGGAGGGGACCCTTGCCATCCCCCGGGAGACACCCCCGGAGTATTCCGCAATGCTTGCAGATCCGGAAGAGAGGGATCTGGAGGAGCTTAAGATCCTGGAGGTCCGGTACGAGGAGGCAAAGGAGCTCTTTGCCGCGGCCCCTTCGCGGGAAGCGCTGGAGAGGGAGTACCTGCCTCTGCAGGCCCTGCGGAGCAGGATGGCCTTCCGAAGGGAACCCTTTACGGAAGAAAGCGGAGATGCGTTCGGAGAGATCATCCGAAGGAGAGAAGAGTTCGAGGAGCTGGCGGGACCGCTCATCGTAAGGATCTCTGAGGAGAACGGCGAGAGCTTTTCAGAGCTTGTCCCGGCGGATCTGCTGGAGGATGTGAGCGTGGGCAGATGCTTCGGCATCGGGATCCTGAAGGCTGTGGGGGAGGAGCTTTTTGCCGCAGGCGCCCTGATCTGGAGAGAAGAGGAGAACGCGCTGGAGGAGGACCTGATCTGCAGCATCCAGTGGTTCTATATTGACGGTGAGTTCAGGGAGCAGGGTCTTGGAAGCTCACTGCTTGCCGAATTTGTATATTATACGGAGCAGATGGAAGCGTCTGCCGGTCTGGTGGAGCTCCCGGCGGAAAGCGCGGGAGAGGAGGTGAAGGACTTCTTCAGCTCCCGGGGCTTTCCCTTCGGGATCGGCGCCTCCCCCGAGCTTTCCATTCAGATCGGAGAGGGAAAGGACGCAGGGGAAGGAGAACGGAAGGGGGAGGAGATCACCTCCCTGAAAATGCTTTCCGGAAAGGAGAGAAATGTCCTGATCCGGGATTATCTGAACCACAATGGGTATCGGGGCTTTTTGAGCGGAGCGCTTCCGGAGGATTATTTCGAAAGGGATCTCAGCTGTTTTCTGGGGAGAAAAACAGGACCCAGAGCGCTCTTGCTGATCCATCTGACGCCCGGCGGAAGGCTCAGGGTGGAATACGCCCACAGCAGCACAAGGAATATGGGGGAGCTGAACCGGATGCTGGACATGGCTTTTTCGGAGGCTGCAGTGAAATATCCGGGGAAGACTCTCCTTACCATATGCCCGGACAGTCTGGAGTTTTTCACGCTTCTGGGGATGGGCCGCCCCGGACAGAAAGGATTTTTCGTGGAAGAAGGGATGCGGCTGCGTAGATAATGTAAGACCGGGGCAAAAGCCCCCGGGACCCGCAGATCGCCGGTTATAGAGAAAGAGGAGCCAAACATGGAAGGATATCTCTACAAGGAAAAAAAATCCACCGTTGTCATGGACACCGGAACGAAGCTTCAGGAGGAGCAGCAAAAGAAAAAGCCCCAGCTGCCTAAAGAGGATCCTCAGGAGACCAAAAGAAAGGAGCTGGTCAAGAAGGCTAAGCTTGTAAAGGAGAAGACCATTCCCGGCAAGGAGGTGCCGAAGGATCAGATCAGGCAGCAGGAAAAAAATGCAGGCGCAAAGGTCCGGAAAGCAAGGCAGACAGGCAAGCAGGCGCTGCCGGAGCATTATATCGCCTTTGACAAGATGTACAGCAAACAGAGGGCGGACGACCGGAAGAACATGCGGACGGTGCGCTCCGCGCTGGATCAGTATCTGAACCATAAGAATACCGCTGCGGAGGAGAAATACTTAAACCGCCTGATGGATGCCTGCAACAGCTACTGTTCCATGAGCTTTATCACTTATCTCTTCAAGGATGAAAGGGCGAAAAAGCGTCTGCAGGATGTGAAGGAGCTCAGGGAACGGGCAAGAGAGCTGAAGGCTGAGCTGAAAATGAAGCAGAAGGTCAAAGAGCGGAGAGCCAGGAAGAAGCTGGCAGAGGAAAGAGCCGCTGAGGAAGAGAACTCCGGGAAAAAGCTTTCCGCGAAGAAGCTCTCCTCGGAAAAGGCTGCCGCAAAGAAGGTTTCCACGGAAAAGACCGCTGTAAAAAAAGCTGCCGTGAAAACGGGCTCTGCGGGAAAGGGGAATGCTCCCGGGGCCAATATCCACAGGGAGCCGAAGGATCTGCTGCAGGAGCAGAAGGCCTCCTTCATGGAGGAGGTGCTTTATTTCAATACCCTGAATCTTGGGGGAGAGGAGGAGCTTCAGCTGAAGAGCAGTGATCCCGCCTACTGGTTCAAGCAGAAATACCTTTTAAGCTACCAAAACAATCTGAAGAAGGAGATGCGGGGGATTGTCAGGCAAAGCCTGAAGGATAATTATAAAAAACTAGGCGTAAACATCAATCCTTCCCCGGAGGAGGTGGAACAGAACCTTCCCCGGGAGCTTGCGGAGATCACCGAGGACGAGCGGGCGGTGGTCAATGAGTACATGGAGCTGGTGCGCCGGGGAGTGCCCAGGAGAGAGCTGGATCTGTTTTATTCCAGAAAAAGAACGGAGTGGACCAATGCGGGAAAGGTGTTCTCTCCCACTCTCTATGCCAGATTCTCTGCCATGACGGATGCCTATGATGAAGTGAACCGTGCAGATCAGGGCAGAAGGGATATGCTCGCGGACATGAAGAGGGAACCGAAGCCCTCCGTCAGAAAGTACGGGAATATCAAGGACGAGCTCCAGGACAGAGGAGTGTCCTGCTGGGCCTGCTCCTCCACGGTGGTGGGGAATGCCTATGCGGACAAATACGCAGACACCCATGGGGGAAACTTCCAGTTCGGCCAGGGAGATTTCTTAAACCAGGCCAATGTCAATCTCAGTCAGGAGGCAAGGCAGTATGCCGCCGAAGACGAGATGAACAAGGAGCAGGTGCAGGAGGCCATCGCCCTGGCACAGACCATGATGACCGGAGAGGGGGAAATGGGCAACGCCTATATGACGGCGGATGTGTTCTTAAAAAACCTGTCCAATACGGCAGTGAGGAGCACCCAGCTGACCATTCCCCCGGATCATACCCTGATGCAGGATGAGGAATCCAGAGGCCTTTTGAAAAATGCGCTGCTGAGTAAGATCGCCCATGAGCTGAAGGCCAGCGGAGGGCCCATTTCCATGCTGATCCCCGGGCATTTTGTCACCGTCATCGGCGTGGAGAACGGGGAGGTGGTCTACAGGGATTCCACCTCTGTCCACAAAAACGCTCCCGGGGCCAAGGTGGATCCGGAGCATCCGGAGCTGACGAAAAAGGCAAAGCTGGATCAGGACTGGCATTTCACGGCGGAGGATCTGCTTACCTATCTGAGCACGGGGCGCAGCCTGCAGCTGGTGAGCCTTTATCATCTGGATGATGATTCCATGCAGAAGCTGGATCAGGAATTCGGCATCAATAACGGCAATGCCTATTATGATGCGGAGGGAAACCTGACGGCCGAGCCGAAGCATGATGATGATTATAATCTGGACAATCCTGCGGAAATGGATGCCATTCTTCATAATCTGGGGAAGGAATTCTCCAAGCCCAGGGAGAAGAAAACCGGTCTGGGGCTTTTGGATTTTGCCCGTGAGGTGGTGTATCTCCCGAAGAACAGGGACTGCAGGAAGAATGTGGAGCAGAATCTCCCCGCCCAGGATATGATGGGCTTGAAGCATTCCCAGGCTGCCAGGCTTTTGGAGGAAAAGCAGAAGGAAAAGGAAAGGATCCAAAAGGAGCTGAAGAAGCAGGAAAAGGAGCGGGAGAAGGACGGAAAGAAAGAGGTAAAGGGACAGCTCCATCCCTCAAAGGAGGTGTTCGCGGACTATAAGAACCGCTTTAAGAACACTGTTTCCGATGAGGCAAGGGTGCAGAAGTCCCGGAATGTCAAATCCCGCCTGTATATGAAAAACGAGCATCAAAAGCAGTTCTTCGATGTTTCCGACCAGGTGTCCTCCAATGCCTATCAGAAGATCAAAAAGGCCATGGAGGGCAGGAAGGTGGGCTGCGATATGAAGACCCTTCACGAGCTGTCCATGTTCCTGATTGGAGGGGATGACCCCGCGGATGCAAAGCTGGATCAGTATCTTCTGGACTGCTATCTGGGGAAGGAAAAGGATCAGAAGACAGGGAAGCTCTCCGGGCAGGATGTGGAAGCCGCCCTTGATATCATGGCCGGAAGGCTTCTGGGAATGGATGAGAAGCTCTTCAGCTTCGAGAATGACGACCAGATGCTGAAGTACGGGCCGCAGCTGGAGCTGATGGCCGGGAGGCTTGCCGCCTTTGAAAGGATGATGCAGAAGCATCCCGAGTACATGAGGAGAATGAGTCAGGAAAACAGGATCACCCTGCAGGATCAGCTGAGGAGGCTGAGGGCCGCTTCTTCCTATTACCTGTCAAGAAAGGAACTGCTGAACGACGACTACTACAGGACTCATTATGATCATGAGCTCTCCATGAATGTGGACGCAAACAGCTCGGAGGAACAGCGGGCGGTGGCGGAAAAGCTGATGAAAAACTATATCCTGGCCAATAATCTCATGCGGATCAACGGCGCTTCCTTAAAGGAATTGCAGCTCAGGGGAGAATTCCACTTTACCACCCCGGAGTCCCAGCAGCTGTTCAGAAAAGCCCAGAATGCGGCCACGACCCAGGAAATGAGAGACCTTCTGGAGCAGAGCTTTGCCAAAATGGATTATCTGGCCAAAGGCAGGCAGCTGAATGTGAAGAATCTGCCCCTGACAGGCGGAACGGACAGGAATTTTCAGGCGATCACGGTGGGCGGGCCCCAGTCAGGGCAGATCCTGCGTCCGGATCAGGCGTATATCCGTGCGGAGGTGGCAAAGCGTCTGGGAATCACAGGACTGTCCATATCGCTTCACAATGTCATGAAGAATATGGAAAACGGCGGATTGAAGCTGGAAAGGATCATCAGCATCCTCTCATCGGACAATACCATCGGCTGGACTGCTGATGAACTCGTGGATATGCTTGTGGGCCTGTATGCGCCCACGGTGCACGATAACGTGAAGGATCCGGACTCCGAAGAAGGAAAGAAGCTGAATGCGGACTTTGAAAAAAGCGTGAGGCAGATGAAACGGCTGCATCTGGACATTGTCCGCAGGGTACAGGGCACCTTCGGAAGCGTGCCGGGAAGCCTGAGTTACGAAGACTCGAAAGCCCTGATGAAACACTACGGGGCGGTGCTGGCGGACTTTTCCTGTTTCTATCAGGATGTGAGCCAGCTCATGGGGGCGGATCTGAACAGGGAGTTCTATGATCCGGCAAAGAATGAGGAGGATAGAGAACTCCGGTTCTTCAGCTACTATCTGCATAGCTTTATCAACGCGCTCAAGCCTACAGCCGTTACTGAAAAAGCCGCCACGATGAATAACGAGAAGCCGGATAATCTGGAGGAAACCATGGACAATCTGCTGGTCAGCCACGTGGAAAGCGCCCCGTCGCTTTTGGTGGAGGGCATGGAGCAAAGCAGATATATCACCGGCCCTGCTTTCACAAAGCAGCAGAAGACCGATTACAGGAATCGGCAAAAGGAGCGCATGACCACTAAGGAGTATAAAAAATTCTGCCACAGGCAGGAGATCATGCAGGGAGGCTTTGAAACGGCGCTTTCCTACTGGGATCCGAAGATGCTGAATAAAGTGGTGGATCCGCTTACGAGGCCGAAGGTGTATTACGGAAGCGAGATCCTGAACAGGGAAAAGGACCGGATGGAGCTTCTGGAACACATGAAGAAGTCACCTCTCTGGAAGCATCCCGAGCAGGCAGAGGATCCGGTGTTAAGACAGCAGATCCAGCTGGCGAAGACAAACGCCCCCATGATGGAAAAGGTGTATCACGCCATGGAGCTTCGGAATGCCAATCACGTCATTCTGGATGAGAAGGGGGAGGATTCTCCCGAGTATGCGGAAGCTGTGCGGACCACGAATGAGTATGTCGCCACGATCCGGATTACGGAGGAGTAGGGGATAGGTACTGTCGAAGCGTCCGGGAGAGGTTTTGCCGGAAGCATCCGGGAACCGGTTTTGCCGAAACGTCCGTGAGCGCTTCCGCCGGAAGCATCAGGGACCGGCTTCGCCGGAAGCGGATCCTCCGGGAGGGTTTCCCTCCGCCGGATCACTCAGCGGGAGATCCCGCGAAACCGCTCAAGATCCATCAGTCCCTCCGCCTTTGCCGCCACGGCTGAGGCCACAATGTCCCCTGTGCAGTTTAACACCGTCCGGAACATGGAGACCACAGGGTCCACGGCGATGATCAGGGAAATGGCCTCCACCGGCAGCTTCAGCTGGGAGAGGAGCACGGAAAGGCAGATGATGGTGGAGCCTGGCATGGACGGGGCGCCGATGGAGAGCATGATGATGCTGAAGGCCATGCCGATGACGGCGGGACCCGTGATGCTGATACCGCAGATCTTCGCGATGCCCAGGGCATAGACCGCGAGGGCGATGCAGGTTCCGTCCATGTTGATGGTGGCCCCCAGGGGAATGGAAAGGGAATAGACCTTTTTCGAGATCCCCATCTGTCTCTCGCAGCAGTCCATATTTAATGGGATGGCGGCGGAGCTTGTGCCCATGACCAGGACTCGCAGCATGGTGGGCAGGTATTTGACAAACAGGATCAGGGGGTTTAGCCTGGCGAGGAGAATGAGTAGAAGACCGTAGATGACAAGCATGGCCAGGTATGCCATCAGGATCACAAAACAGAGATTTACGGCTCCGGCAATGGCCTTTTTGCCGGAGCCTCCTTCTGTCAGGAAGGCGCTCAGCACATTGCTGAACAGAAGGATGGGAAAGCATTTTACAATATAGGAGGAGATCCGGATGAACATATCGCTGGCCCCGTCAATGACCCGGCGGAGGGCATCTCCCGTATCCCCCGCCCTGCCGAGGGCAAAGCCGCACAAAGCCGCCAGAAAGATGATCTGCAGCATATTCATATCCAGAAAGGCCTTCACAAAATTCTCGGGCACGATCCCCACGATGGTATCCCTGATATTCAGCTCTTCCATCCCCTCGGAGGGCTCCGCTCCGGCTGAGATCTCCTTTCTGAGGGCCGGATCCCCGGGCTGCATCACATAAAAGGCTCCCAGACCGGTGCAGACGGCCAGCACCGTGGTGAGAAGATACATGCCCAGCACCTTGCCGCCGATATGGCCCAGCTCCGAAAGATCGGAGTATCTGGCGATGCAGGAGGTGATGGAGCAGAAGACCATGGGAGCAATGACCATTTTCAAGGCCGAGATGAACATGGTCTGGACAGAGCTCAGGATATTTTCCCTGAGAAAGGCCTTTGCTTCGGAGGGCAGTCCCAGGGCCCTGCAAAGAGCTCCTGCCAGGATGGCCAGAAGGATGGCGGCGATGGTAAGGAGCAAAGTGGTCATGGGCTTTCCGGGCAGCAGGATCCGGATCCGGTTTGTGCCCCCCTTATGGGTATACTGCAGCTCGGAGCCAAAGCTTTTCAGGATCAGGGAACGGACCAGCTCCTCTGTTGCCCCGCCGTCTCCGGTCAGTTCCTCCCCGGCAAAGGGAGCGCTTTCGGAAAAGTCATAGCGCTCTCCCGCAGCGGAAAGCTCGAGCTTCAGCCCGCCGAAGGAACGGCGGATCAGCAGACGGATCTGTTCGTCTTCCGGGGTGTGGGGAAGGAGGCTTGTCATGGATTCCTCCAGGGCCAGCAGAGTGCGCAGCATCGGCTTTCTGTCGGTTTTGCGCTCCGTTAACAGCTTCTCAGTAAGCTCCATGGCTTCGCTGACCCCCTTTGGGGTGGGGGAAAGCTTTTGATCCAGAAGTGTCACAATGCTTCTCCTTTCGAGGCTTTTGCCCGGTCCCGAAGTCCCGCGAAGAAATGTTTTAAAAGCCCGCTGCATTCCTCCTGCAGGATCCCTCTGGTGATCTGAACCTGATGGTTGAACCGGGGCTCCTCCAGCAGGTTTAAGATGGAGCCTGCACAGCCCGCCTTCGGATTGTCGCAGCCGATCACCACCCTGGGGATCCTGGCCTGGACAATGGCGCCTGC